>DFFN01000078.1 GCA_002369525.1 Lachnoclostridium sp. UBA3775
AGCGGCGCAAGGGTTCAAATCCCTTCTTCTCCGTAAATTTAAAGAGAGCTTTAACAGCTCTCTTTTTTTGTCAGATCAGTCCATGACTCCCGCCCTGGTCTGGCTTATGACGCTTTCCATCATCTCTTTTGACATGCCGCCGGGAACGTATCCGAAAACATTGCCGTCTTTGTCAATCATAAAGGTGGTGGGGAATGCGGAAATACCATAAGGAGAAAGCAGCTCGCCGTCAGCATCCATAAGGACCGGGTAGGTGTAGCCGTTTTCGTCCAGAAATTCCCTGATGCTCGAAACGTCTCCCTCGCGTCCCATGTCCGGGAAGGCAACGGATAAAATGACCAGATCCGAGTTTTCCGCAGCGAGATTTTCCTCGTATATTTCCTGAATATAGGGCATTTCCTCTCTGCAGGGCGGGCACCAGGTCGCCCAGAAATTCAGGAAAACAATTTTGCCTCTGTAATCCGAAAGAGTGTGTGATATACCATACTGATCGGTCAGCGTAAAATCCACGGCGGCCTCAGAGTCAGCGGAGCCCGCAGGATCGGTATTATCTGCGGCAGAGTCTGAGCCGGCAGCGTCCGTATTGTCTGCTGCGGCGCTTTGCTCCTGCACCGCAGTCTCCTGCTCTGCGAGTTGTGAAAAGAACCCGGAAAGCCTGTTCATCTGACCCGTAACCATGAGCAAACCCATGATAATAAGCAGCGCGCCTCCGATACGGGCAGTGTATTTTACTACCTTTTTGTGTTTTTTAAAAAGCGAAAGCAAAGACGCGGTAAAAAAGCCCGTAACAAGAAAAGGTATCGCAAAGCCAAGCGCGTAAACGCCGATGAGCAAAAATCCCGTCGCCTCTGAGGACGCCGACGCAGCCATCAAAAGCACGCCCGAAAGCGCGGGGCCTATACACGGCGTCCATGCAAAGCTAAAGACAAAGCCCATAAGCAGAGCCGTAACAGGCGACATTGCCATCTTGTTGAATTTTACGGGGAGCCGTCTTTCCTTGCTGAGGAAGAATGAATCTCCGAAAACTCCGAGCTGGTATAATCCGAATAATATGACGATCACACCGCCTATTCTTGCAAAAAGCAGTCTGTTTTCACCGAAAAATCTGCCTGCGGTGCGAAGCCCGAGGCCGAGCAGAAAAAATGCGAAGGCGGTGCCGAGAACGAAAAAGAGCGTGTTTATTATTACTTTTTTTCTGTCATAACTGACAACGCCGTTTTCATCGGTTTTCAGCGTTCCTCCGGAAAGATATCCGAAATAAACAGGTATAAGCGGCAGGACGCACGGCGAAAAGAAGCCGAGAAGCCCCTGTAAAAAAACCGTAATCGCAGACACGCTGCCCGAAACGTCAAGATTCATGTGTCTTCCCCCTGATCATGACGACTTTCATGTCATGGTGATCAAAACCCGAAAAACTCCGTTACAAGTTTGTTTGCAAGACTCATGTGAGTCGGATTTATGAATCTGTGATTTGCTCCTTCGACAGGAATAAATTCTATAAGATTGTTTTCCGAAAACGCTTTGCTCTCGTCAAACGAAACCACCTCGTCGTTTGTTCCGTGAATGATCAGTATCTCTTCGAGAAAATCCAGATAATCATCACTGCGGATATCGTTTTCCTTTAACGATTCCAAAAACTCCATGTTGATATTGACCTTTCTGTCAAAACCGACCCGGACGTCTTTTCCTTTTGTGAGTTTTTCATACTCATCTTCTTGTATAATCGCTCCCGTAATGCTTTCATACATGTTTACTGCCGGAGAGCGAAGCGCGATCTTTTTAAACGCTTCACCGTGCGCTTTTATATATCTCAGGATCTCATACGCTCCGAAGCTCGTAGCATAAACAAAAACGTCATCTATCCCAAAGCCGCATTTTATTTCATCCAGAACGATATTTAAATACTCGTCACAGTCCTCAAGACGCAGTCTCTTTTTTACGTCGCTTCCGTGGGAGGGCCAGTCGAACGTGACTATTATGACGTTTTTGTGCTTTGACAGAACCTTTTGCGCGTAGCCTTCAGCGGCCTTATTGTCTCTGTGGCCGGCAAAACCGGTACAGTAAAGCACAGCCTTTTTCGCTGTTTTAAGATCGTTGTAATATACTTTGCAAAAGATATTGTTACCGTTTTTGTTTATTTCAAAGTATTTCTGCATTTTACGCCCCGGGCAATGCCTTTCCCTTGTAGTGAAGACACAGCATTGTCAGATCGTCAAACTGCGGCTCTTCCCGCACAAAAGCGTCCACCGCGTTATGAACGTTTTTCAGGGTCTGCTCGGGCGTTTCTGTCTTGCAGGCTCTGAGAGTCTTCAGAAGTCTGTCCGTCCCGAAAAGCTCGCCGTCTTTGTTTGTCGCCTCGGCAAGACCGTCTGTATATATAAACAGCTTTGAATCCTTTTCAAGCATTATTTCATAATTTGAATACCTGACGCCTTCCATGCCCCCTACCACAAATCCGTGCCGGTCTTTTATCAGTTCAAAATCCCCGTCGCCGTTTTTAATGATCGGATATTCATGTCCGGCATTTGCCGCAGTCAATCTTCCCGTGCTGATTTCAAGAATACCGAGCCAGACGGTAACGAACATATCCTCATGATTTGAGCGGCATATCTGTCCGTTCAGTTTTTCAAGCACAGCTGCCGGATCCGGGTCGTTCATAGCGATATTGCTCATCATGATCTTTGAAACCATCATGAACAGGGCTGCAGGGACGCCTTTGCCTGAAACGTCAGCAATCACGACCGCCAAATGGTCGTCGTCTATCATATAAAAATCGTAAAAATCGCCTCCGACCTCTTTTGCAGGCTCCATCGAAGCGTACAGATCAATCTCTTTTTTGTCAGGAAACGGCGGAAAAGTGTTTGGCAGAGAATCCATCTGGATCCTTGTAGCCAGCGAAAGCTCCGCATTGATGCGCTCGGCCTTTTTGTCGCGCTCGTGCTGGTCTATGACCATTTGTCTTCCGGTAATCGTGATGTTGTAGGAAATCAGGGAAGCGATCAAAAACATCATCCACTTGGGGATATAATTAAACAGCAGCGTATTGTTTTGCAGCATGCTGTCACTTACGCCGGCATTTTGGATCGCCTCTCCCAGAAAACCTCCTGTCGCGGTCATGGTCGTTCCGGCGTCCATGGTGACGATATTTAAGTCGATAAGCCCTCTTGTAGCTCCGACATAAGCCGATACGAAAAAAACTACAGTACTGATGATCGCAGTATAGATCGTCAATCTTCTGGAAAAGTATCTGCTGGAAAAAACTACCGGTATCACCATAAGTATAGCGGTCTTGTGCGTCAGCATAATGTCAAGTCCGGCATATATCAATACTATTCCCGTCAGCATCAGGTATTTCAGCCACCAAGCGTCATGCTTTACCGCTTTTGCGACTATAACTATTACAATTACCTCGATGATCCCGTTTATGCAGGGCGCAAATACGGATTCGATCGAGAGCAAGAATAATCCGAGCCACGTCAGTACAAAAACTACCGCAAGCAAAACACCCGTGACAAGCAGGATCAATTCGCCGAGCTTGTTGGCCTTTACTTCTGTTTCATGAAATAATTCGTCCGACAAGAATCTTTCTCTGACTTTTGTGACTTTGTCTTTTATTATCCCCATCTTTTTTCTATCCTTGTTGTCTGTTTTTACCGCAGACGACGTCTAACCGTTTGCAGGGCTCATTATAGCATATAAGAAGTGGATAATGAATATTCACGATGGCATTACCTTCTTTCCACTTTCAATGACTTCAAATAGAGTTTTTGTTCCTCTGTAATTCTTCTGCTTTCCAGGCTTTTTTGTATAGCTTTGTTATGAGTCCAGTCATCAAGCCTCTTTTCCTCGATGAAAGGAAGAATGCTTTCATACTGCTTTGCGAGAGCGGTTGCAAAATACCAGGCAATCATCATATTGACGTAATACTCTTCACTTCTAATCTTTGCGACCATATCAGGGTAAAGCGGATCATAATCATCATCCAGAAAATGCTCCATCAGCATTCCAACCCCGAATCTAATGGTATATGTCCTTTCAGAATCGATCCATTGTTTTATATGAGAAAGCAGCTCTTCTTTATGCTTCTTAAATATCTTCGGAGACATCTGATCGCACGTAGCCCAGTTATCTACATAGGGAAGAAACCGCTCCAACTCCTCCATGCATTCACCCGGATCCTTTATACCTGAGATGATAAAAGCCGACAGCTGGTTTTCTTCAAAATACTTATGCGGCAGCTCTTCAAGAAAATCTTTATAATCTCCGGCTTTCAAAAAATCTTTTGCTATTCCCCTAAGATCCGGGGTCCTCACTCCAATGACAGACTCCGGATTTATGGTAGGGATTATCTTTATCTGCATATCACGATACTTCAAATCCCGAAGATCATACATTTTTGCGTACAGATCAGTTTTGTCCATCCTCTATTGCTCCTTATCAAGATTGTAGTATTCAGTTAGGTGCGTCTGCGTTTTTCCATCAATTGCACCATGTCGAGTGGTGGTCGCAAATTTTGCGACTACCTCGGATTCCCTAAGTTCTTCCTTCAAAGCATTGCCGATATGCTTGCCTATGGTTTTGATATCTCTGCCAAAAAGCTCGGACAGTTGGTTTCGATTCAGCCATTCTTTCAATCGAATAAACACTTCTTTCTTATCTTCAACAGGTATTGCTCCGCGCTTATTTAACGCATAACGATGGCCAAACTCTCTATCAGTACAAGAATTCTCGTTGATCATTGCGGTCTTATCACACCTTGGTCTTTCACGAATATGAAGATGAGGATCAGGTGCTATCTCTTTATAGAAACATTGCTTCCTTATCAAATTCTCACCGATGCCATCGTGAGTATTCTTCTTACTTATTCCTCTTTCCACTGTTGGCAGTGCCTCTGACCTCTTCATGGTAGAAGTAGTCAACGATGGTCGGATGGCCCTGTTTCACACGCTCATAAGGTGTCTCGTTATCAACGAAACGACAGCCGTACTTCTTCGCGATCTCTTCGGCCTTCTTTTCGAAGGCTTCAAAGTAGCTGCGATTCTTTTTTGTATATATCTCTTCGTAGAGGGGAATCAGGTTCGGATGCTTCTCCGCGATATAATCCATAATCGTTTTCTTGAAACCGCCGCGAAGATTCAGATTTTCCAGCCAGATCAGGTCGCACTGATCTTTCGCCCTGTCAATGATAGCTTCGATGTCCGTGATACCGGGGAATACCGGGGATATGAAGCAGACTGTGCGGATACCGACGTCATAAACCTTTTTCATTGCGGCAAGCCTTCTTTCAATGCTCACGGCACAGTCCATATCGTCTTTGAAAGACTCATCAAGAGTGTTAATCGACCAAGAGACTGTCAGCGTGTTTTTCTTGTTGATCTCCAACAGAAGATCCATGTCACGGAGAACAAGGTCTGACTTCGTGCAAATCAGAATATCCGCGCCGCTGTCCTTCAGTTCCTCCAAAATTTTTCTCGTCCTGCCATACTCCTCTTCCAACTGATTATAGCCGTCCGTAACAGTTCCGATGATAACCTTCTGA
The DNA here is from genome assembly GCA_002369525.1 of Lachnoclostridium sp. UBA3775. Lineage (GTDB taxonomy): Bacteria > Bacillota > Clostridia > Lachnospirales > Lachnospiraceae > UBA3775. The sequence continues at coordinate 5,540 of DFFN01000078.1, forward strand.
CCAGCGTACTTTCCGGGATTCTTTATCTCCGGCCATTCCTTCACATCCATGAAGGTACCCCATTCCTCGGTATGACCGGTAAAGCGCTTCATGAACGAAGCGTAACAATATTTGCAGGCATGGGGACAGCCTACATAGGGATTGACGGCATATCCACCAAGCGGCGCATTGGACTTAGTCATCACGCTCTTGGTTTCAATGTGGTTTACTTTGATTTCCCGCTGTTCCATTTTATTTGCTCCTCCAATACTCGGTTATATTCAAGCGGCAGCTCCTGTATCATGTTTTCTTCACCAATGATCGGAATCAGGTCTTTAATGCATATGCTCATAGCCCGATCTCCAATACTTCTGTTTCAATATTCCTTAAACGCGCTCCCCACCGATGATGATGGCAGTATGGGAGCATCGGTGTGTCCTTACTTCTTTTTCTTCGGTGTAGGAAGCTCTTCGTACATTGCTTCCAGTAGTTTGCGCAAAAACTCCTTGTTGTCCACGTCATCCACGAGCAGCATTTCCTTTGTGCCATCATACGGCAACTCCATATCTGCATTTGGCATCATTGCCACAGCAGTTTTTGTCGGCTTTACAAGAAGACGGTCATCATAAATACCGCCGACAATCTTGCCGCGATAATAAAGGATGTATTCTCCCATCATCGCACGGTAGGATATGTCCTCCAGTTCTGACAACTGTTCCAATATGAAATCCAAGTATTCTTTGCTTGATGCCATGATTCTACCTCTATTACTTCGATACCAACTTCAAAAACTTAGTGCCATTCATC
>DFFN01000070.1 GCA_002369525.1 Lachnoclostridium sp. UBA3775
TATGGAACATATCGACCTACGAGCTGTCTGCCAAGATCCCGTGCTCGGTCAATGATTCCTATTATCTCATCACTGCGATCGCAGCCGCCGCAGATACCGAGAACATATATGTTGCCACCAAGCAGTCCTTCCGCTGCCATTACTACGACGGCAGCATCAAATATGAATACGATCTCCCGGAGGATATCACGGGAGCCGAGATAAACATGAGCTGCGGCAAGGCATTCCTTATCTCCCCTTCCGACATAACGATAGTCTCCCTCTCCGACGGAAGCGTTTTAAAAAACATAAAGAACACCCACAGCTATTCTTTTTCTTCCGAATATGCCTTAAGCGACGATTATAAATACTTCGCCGCGGGACATATTGCGCTTAAAGAAGATGAGGGTGTGGTAACATTAATAGATCTTGAGGATTATTCCGTATCCGAGATAAAGACTTCAAACTCCCATGTACTTGAATTCTGTTTCAACTCCGGTGATCAGCTCTGTACGGTTTCCTGCAACGATGATTTCCTTCTGAAAGGCGTGGAAATACTGACTCTCGACATTTTCGGAAAAGACGGTGAAACCAAGGCCGTACAGATTCCCGCAGCAATCGAAGATGTATCAAGCTTCGACACAATAGTAAAAGCCACAAGTGCAGACGGTGCGGAATATATCGTCGTCGCGGTCGGCCGTGAGGTCTTTTCCTACAATATCGAAGGCATGCAGATCTCACACTTTGTCCTTAACAGCACCGTGCGTACCATGCATGTCTCATATGATTCGGGCATAGCCTGGTTCGGCTTTGCAAACGGTGACATCCTGCCGGCTGATTTCCTCGTGCAGCATATCTACACAGACAGTATCATCAATACAAAGCTGAACATACGCGATATGGAGCTGATAGCAAACGGCGCCACTATAGTACCCATCTACTCCGACATGGTATACATACTGAAGTATCATGTCTCCCCGGATCTGGAAACTCTTGCGGAGCAGAAGGACTATAATTATCTCTCCGTTGCATCATCCGACGGTTCGTATTTTGCAGTCAGCAACTACTCCGACAGCAAGGTACACTATATCTATGACAAAACAGGGAATCTTGTTTACACCTTCAGTGAGGATTCTCATTCTTCTTTAGGCAGCACCTTCTACGGCCGGAAATATATATGCGTATGCCCGCAGTCTATGTGGGTCATCGATCCGGACAGCAAAGAATGCAGCAAAACGGACTTTGGCGATTCCGGCATGCCGTACACCGTACAGCACGCCCGCTTCACCGGCGACGGCCGTAACGCAGTCGTTTTCAATTCAAAAGACCTGCTTGTATACGATCTGGAAACCATGGAATGTCTGTACAGCGAAACTTACGACAAGAATATCATCTGTGCGGAACTCTCAAATGACGCAAAGACTCTGCTCTTATCCCTTGTGGACCGGAATCTTACCCTGATCGATATCGCCTCCAAAGAAAAGACCGTGCTTGAGGACGATAATCTGAAAACCCTTACCAATCTCTCCGCTTATGATGTGCTTGCAGTAAGCAAAAACGGAAAGCTCGGAGCCATGGCATGTATTGACGGAAATGTAAGAGTGATAGAACTTGACAGCGGCGAAATCTTCCAGGAAATCCCCATGAATTCCCATGTAAGATGCTTTATCCGCTTCACCGCGGACGATAACCATCTGATACTTCAGGGCGATGATTACGCAATAAAGGTTTGGGATATCGGCAGAGAGCTCAGCGTAAGCTACACAAGCTGCAACACGATGATTTCAACCGTGATCGAGGATTCCGACGGCCATCTTGCGATGTGCACGCCGTATTTCACCGGACTGTTCGAAACCGATACCTTTGCGCTCGTTGCCCAGGTACAGTACGGTTTCGTTTACATACCCGAAGATAACAGCTTCCTCATCCAGGATCAGAACAACATCTACAGAACAGTCTATAAAGACTATAAAACATTAATAAAGGAAGCCGAAAGACAATTCGGCTCCCTTGAGCTCAGTGATGAAAAGAAGATAGCCTACAACATTAACTGATCCCGGTCAAGTCCGAGTACAGACATGTTTTCGGCAATGAATTTCTCGATGCGCCTGCTGCTGCCTTCAAGGAATATTTTCTTGACCGTGCCGCGGTTTATCGTAAGCAGTTCCCTTAGACCGATTATGGTATACTCTGCGCTGCCTAAAGAAAACATTGCCTCGAGCACCCTTTCGACAAGCTTGCGCTGCCCGCGGTCAAGCTCCTTCGGCGACGTAACACTGCGTAAAAATCCGAGCTTTTCGGCCATGGCATTGATAAGCATCACCATTTCCGACGGATCCTTCGGCACCGCTGCCCTTCCGTCAAGGAAATCGTCGACATTAACCATCTCCCTTGCTTTTTTCACAAAGCCTACGAACTGGTTTGCCTCGGTCATGCCGATATTTCCCGCGATTTTATTTAAAACGACCGGATTAGAAATATCGCTGTCGCATTTTAATATATTGCTTACCCTCTCCCATGAACGGGGAGTGGCAAACACCATGCTGTCCGGGTTTGCGCTCTGAGTGTGAAGTGCGGCCGGCTTAAAGACCAGATACTTCAGGACATAGGGATGTATGCCGTAGGGGACCGCGTAATCGTTCTTCCACACGGAAAAATCCACATCGATATTATGGATTTCAAACCTGTCGGCAAGAGGGCTTGCAAGCCTTATATAAACGCCCTCGTCATCCTCTCTGTTGCCTAAGCCTATGACAAAGGTTCCCTCGGGAAGGGTATACTGTCCCACCCGTCTGTCAAGTATCAGCTGGTAGGCGGCCACCTGTACGCGCTTTGAACAGGATGTGATCTCGTCCAGCAGAAGAATGGTGTTTTTCCCGTCCCGTTCTTCGTCGGGAAGTATCTCCGGCGAAAGCCAGCGTGTCTTTGTATGGTCCTCGTTCGGATATATCAGTCCTCCGATCTCTACCTCCGACATCTGCGCGAGCCTAAGATCGATAACCTTGTAGCCGTACTTTTCGCCTATCTGCTTTACTGCCTGTGATTTACCGACGCCTGGCGCTCCAAGACCAAGCACTGCATGACGCAGACCATGTTTAATATTAAATTCGACACATTCCTTAAATTCCCTGATATTCATGCTATAACCTCGCCAGCTTTCCGATTGAATTAACTTTGCCTATGCTCCTGTCGCCTTTTTCGGTCAGGATCAGTATGGTCTTTTTCCTGTAGGCCTCCGTATCTGCCTTCGGCCTGCCGAAAAAACCGTCGCTTAAGATTATCATTGCTTCCGGATCGATCTTCTGCGTTTTCAGATATTCATAAACACAGTCAATAACCGTTCCGCCGTAGAATTTTCTTCTTAGCCCGAGCAGCTTTTCCTTATCCTGCACATTCCTGTGAACCTTCCTGACTGCCGTATCCCAGAAGGCAATGTTGTAATTGCAGTGAAACTCCTCTGCTATCCGGTAAAGCTGGGTAATAAACGCGTCCATATCCTTGTCGCCTATGGAGCTCGAAGTATCAAGAAATGCCCAGACTTCCTTAAGCTCCTCATCCGACTTCGATTCGCCGGGCAGAATCAGTCCCATATGTATATACTTTCTCTCCGGTGTATAATACGAGGCATCCTCTATTCTTTCGGTCATAAAATCCCTGAGCAGTCTGTACCACGGCAGCCTCTTTGTTTCAACCAGCCTGAAAAAAGATCCGGGGATACCTTTCATGCTTTCAGTGTCCGCAGTTTTGGCCGAAGCTTCAATCGCTTTTTTTATCAGTTCCTTTACTCTTTCCTCCTTCTCGCTTTCTTCACAGTCTTTGGCTTCATCGTCGATTCCATCTTCGAAATCCTCACCCGAAATATCCTGTATCATTAACGGTTTCGCCGCATTGTTTTTTGATTTAAGAAGCCACTCATAGTACTCTTCGGCGCTTGTGCCGTCATATATTCCATGAATGCAGCATAAACCCTGAGGCTTTTCAAATACGATATTTTTGTCACGGATACTCTCTGCCATATTGTCAAGCGTACCGTTTACAACGTAATCGCAGGCTATATTCCACAGATACCTGTCCCTTTTGCCCCATCTTTTCCAGTGAAGGAAAAGGATATGGAGCACCTCATGCATATAAACATAATTTCTCTCGCCCTCCGAAAGCAGGGCAAAAAAATCCGGATTATACTTTATCTGCGAGCCGTCCGTACATGCCGTTTTTATCGTATGATCCTCAAACACGGGAATGTACATCATTATATCGCCGTAAAAAGGCATTCTCCCAAGCATCCCCATTTTAAAGCCCAGCAGACCGTTTCCTATTTCTTCTTTTATTCCCATTATGCCACGCTATATCATCGATAACAGCCTGTATTTGCTTTTAACCCTTTCTGCTGTCTCTCCGCTTACCGCTCTTCCGCCATTGTCGTAAACGCGGGAAAAATCTGTCACCTTTAAGACCGGCAGGCCAGTATCGGACGAAAGATACATTCTTTTGAAGAGATAATAATCCCTGTCTTCGTATGATACGGTTTCGATTCCGGGATAAAAAGCCTTCATAAAGCGCAGGCTGATGTTTACGATGATATCCTTTCCGTCTTTTTCAACATCTTTATCGTTATAATAT
>DFFN01000215.1 GCA_002369525.1 Lachnoclostridium sp. UBA3775
ATTCGGAAAGATCGGGTTCTTCGGTTTCTATGCCAAGCTCCCTGCAGACCACTTCCGAAAAATGGGACTTTTCAAGCATAAGCGGTGCTTCGTACAAAAGAGGCAGGGTGATGTTCTCGATCACGCAGTCCGGCTTTACGTTACAGAAAAGCGAAATCTTTTCGAAGATGGACTTTTCAAGAGGCTGGTCGCATCTTAAGACGATTATGTCCGGATTTATGCCCATGCCGAGAAGCTCCTTTACCGAGTGCTGCGTGGGCTTTGATTTATGCTCGTCCGAGCCGTGTAAAAAAGGCACCAGGGTTACATGAATAAAGAGACTGTCCTTTCCCGCTTCAAGAGAAATCTGGCGTACAGCCTCGATGAACGGCTGGGATTCGATGTCACCGATGGTGCCTCCGATCTCGGTAATGACAACATCGGCATTTGTCTTCTTCCCCACCCTGTAAATAAATTCCTTTATCTCGTTTGTAACATGGGGAATGACCTGTACGGTATGTCCGAGGTATTCCCCGCGTCTTTCCTTATTAAGCACATTCCAGTAAACCTTGCCTGTCGTAAGGTTGGAATATTTGTTAAGATCCTCGTCTATGAAACGCTCGTAATGTCCAAGGTCAAGATCTGTCTCGGCACCGTCCTCGGTCACATAGACCTCGCCGTGCTGGAAGGGGCTCATGGTCCCCGGGTCCACGTTTATGTAGGGATCGAGCTTCTGGGCTGCGACCTTGAGCCCTCTCGCTTTTAAAAGACGGCCGAGGGATGCGGCGGTTATGCCCTTGCCGAGACCCGAGACCACTCCGCCTGTAACGAAGATATATTTAACATTTTTTTCGTTCTCCATTATGTTTGTCCCTTCATCCCTTTTTATTCTCCGCTGGCTCCGTAGTTTGAAAGAACTCTTGCGGATGGATCGTTCACGTTGCAGCCTTCCCAGTTTTTGTTCGGCATCCAGAAATCTGCGATCATCTCAGCCTGACCGGGATAATATTTTTCAAAAATCTCGCGGTACAATAACGATTCCTTTGTAAAAGGGGTGGCATGTTCATATTTTCTGCATCTTTCCTCAAATTCCTCATCGCTGTAGCAGCCTTCGGCATATTCCTTAAGGTCATCCACCATGGAATGTCCCACCGCATCCGAAAACGCAGCCTTTTCGCGCCAGAGTATGGAATCCGGAAGAAGTCCCGTGCCCTCAAAAGCATGGCGGAGAAGGTATTTGCCCTTGCCGTACTTGTTCATCTTGATTTCCGGATCTATCTTCATAACATAATCCACAAATTCCAGGTCGCCGAAAGGCACCCTTGCCTCAAGGGAGTTTACGGAGATGCAGCGGTCTGCTCTTAACACATCGTACATGTGAAGCTCTCTTACCCTCTTCTCGCTTTCCTTCTGGAATTCCTCCGCATCCGGGGCAAAATCGGTATACTTATAGCCGAAAAGCTCATCGCTTATCTCGCCCGTAAGAAGCACCCTGATATCGGTCTGTTCATGTATCGCCTTGCAGAGCAGATACATGCCCATGCTTGCGCGGACGGTGGTGATATCGTAGGTTCCGAGCAGATGTATGAGGCTGTCAAGGGTTTCAATAACCTCCTGCTTTGTCATGAAGATTTCAGTGTGGTCGCTTCCGATATATTCTGCTGTTTCCCTCGCATACTTAAGATCGATGGCATCCTCACGCATGCCGATCGCAAAGGTCTTTATCGGGCTTTTGCTCTTTTTCTGCGCGATCGCACATACCAAAGAGGAATCAAGGCCTCCGGAAAGCAGATATCCCACCTTTGCATCCGATACCAGCCTTTTCTCAACGCCGGCAATCAGAAGCTCACGGATGTTTCTGCAGACCTCCTCACGATATTCATCTTCTTTCTTTTTTTCAATATCCTCTCCCAATTTGTTTATCAGAAGGTCTGCACCGCTTGCTTTTACATCCTTTAAATCCTGGGTCTGTGCATTTGCATGTTTTTTAACAACAGACTCGGTCTTTACTGCGGTCACATCCTTGTAGCAGATAAATTTACCATCCTTATAATAGTGGCCGGGCGGGAACGGCATGATTTTATCTACCATTCCCACCAAACTTTTCGGCTCACTGGCAAAAACAATGGTATTCTTGTCGTCAAATCCATAATAGAGCGGACGTATTCCGATCGGATCTCTTGCGGCGATGAACTCATGGGTCCTGCCGTCATAGATCACACAGGCAAACTCGGCATCCAGCTTTACGAACATGTCGGTACCATATTCATAATACATGGGAAGAATGATTTCGCAGTCCGAACCGCTTTTGAATTTATAGCCTTTCCTTATCAGATCCCTCTTTTCATGCTCAAAGCCGTAGAGCTCACCGTTGCAGATCACCGCACTTTTATCAAGTACGAAGGGCTGCATGCCTTCCGGGGTAAGACCCATGATTGAAAGTCTTAAGAATCCCAGAACTCCGTCATGGAAATCGATTACCCTTTCATCATCGGGGCCCCTACTGTGGCACCTGTTAAGGTTAATCATAAATTCATCAATGTCGCAGCCTTCGCCGCAATATGCCATTATGGAACACATTTTTCCCTCCACTCTCACGACCTCAGCAACAATAAAAGTCCCTGAGGTCGCAGAATTATTACTTATTTTTGTTGTTTATTGTTTACTCTACATCCTGCAGAGCTGCGTAATCCTCTTCACCGGTACGTATCTTTACTACCCTGCTGACAGGATATACAAAGATCTTTCCGTCACCGATATGACCGGTGTAAAGAGCCTTCTTGGCTGCCTCGATGACCTTGTCAACGGGGATAGCATTTACTACTACTTCAAGCTTTACCTTAGGAAGCAGGGTTGCATCGATCTCAACTCCACGGTACATCTCGCCTGCACCTTTCTGTATGCCGCAGCCCATTACCTGGGTAACTGTCATACCGGTAACACCGAGTTCATTCATGGCCTTTCTGAGTGCATCGTATCTTGAAAGCTTAGCTATTACTACTACCTTGCTGATGCCCTTGTCAAGACCGGGAATAGGAACAGCATCCTGTCTGACAACCTGAACTGCTGCATTTTTCTTAGCCTCTGAAGCCTCTTCGTAGCTGTCCGAACCAAGGTTGGTGTTTTCGTTTACGCTTACGGTCAGGGTGTTGGAAATATCCATGATAGCGAAACCTGCATATGCTGAAGGAAGACCATGTTCTGTTGCATCAAGACCTGTGATTTCCTCTTCCTCGCTTACACGGAGACCGATGGTCTTCTTGATGATGAAGAATGCGATCGTAATTGTTACTATAGTCCAGACTGCTGTCACGCCCATACCGCCGAGCTGCTTAATGAGCTGGTCGATTCCGCCGCCGTAGAAGATACCTTCCTTGATGCCTGCGCTTGCAAAGCCGGGAGCAGAACTTGTTGCGAAAAGACCTACTGCTATGGTACCCCAGATACCGTTCATCATATGAACCGCTACAGCACCTACGGGGTCGTCAACATGTGTTACATGGTCGTTGAACCATACACCGAATACTACGAGAAGTCCTGAAATTGCACCGATGATCGCTGCACCTGCACAGTCTGTTACGTCGCAGGGAGCCGTGATGGCTACAAGACCTGCAAGGGAAGCGTTGAGACACATTGAAACATCGGGCTTGCCGTACTTAACCCAGGTAAAGATCATACATACAACTGTTGCAACTGCGGGAGCTACCGTTGTTGTAAGGAATACGGAACCGAGGGTGGGAACATCTGTTGCTGCCGCACCGTTGAAACCGTACCAGCCGAGCCACAGGATGAATACACCGAGGGCTGCGATTACCAAGTTGTGGCCGGGGAAGGCGTTAACCTTTGTAACCTTTCCGCTCTTATCTTTTTCAAACTTTCCGATACGGGGGCCGAGCATCCATGCACCGATGAAAGCGCAGATACCACCGACCATATGAATGCAGTTAGAACCTGCATAATCGTGGAAGCCCCACTCGGCAAGGAAGCCGCCGCCCCAGGTCCAGTGTGCTTCGATGGGATATATTACTGCAGAAATCACTGCAGAGTAGATACAGTAGCTTGAGAACTTGGTTCTCTCTGCCATTGAACCGGAAACGATGGTAGCGGTCGTTGCACAGAATACAAGGTTGAACACGAAAGCGGAATAATCAAAGTCACCGTACTTTGTAAATACGTCGAAGCTGAAACCGCCGGCGAAACCGCCGAGTATGTTCTTTCCCAGCATCAGCGATGCACCGCAGATGAACCACATTACAGTACCTATACAGAAGTCCATCAGGTTTTTCATTATAATGTTTCCGGAGTTCTTTGCTCTGGTAAAACCTGCCTCGCACATTGCAAAACCGGCCTGCATCCAGAACACCAGTGCAGCTCCTATAAGGAACCAGACGGCGAATATCTGTCCGTTCACTTCGCCCATGATCTCTTCTAACATTTCACTCATGATATTACCCTCCTTATTTGATTTTTTCTCTCTTTTTCTCTTTTTTCTCTTTTTTGATATCTTTGTAATTCCAACTCCCTGCCTTCTGTTCGCCAAGGCCGGAGAGGAAACTGTTTTATTTATTTTTCTGAGCTGTTGAGCCCGGAGCCTCACTTCGCGTAGCGCCAGGCAACGGTTTCGCTTTAAAAATCCAAGACGTTAAGCCCGGAGCCGACATTAAGCGTAGCGCTAGGCGAGGGCTTAATGTCTTGGATTTCTTTATTTCGTAGGCTCAATCCTTCTTTATTTCAAAAACTTCCTACACTCCGAACAGCAGGTCCGCATAATCCGGGAACGGCCAGTACTTCTTAGCTGTCAGCTTCTCACCCTCATCGCAGAGAGCCCTGAGCTCGCTCATCTTAACAAGTACCGTATCTCTGATCATTACTGACTCTTCAACGATATCCTTGGCTGTATCAAGCTCTGCAATAGCCTGCTCCAGCTCATCGGTTTTAACCATTGCCTCGTCGCAAAGACCTGAAAGCTTTTTGATTATGCCCTTCTCATATGCACAGGCGATGGAAGAATCAATTGCAAGCTTTGCGGAAGCTGTCTCAGCCAGTCTCTTTGAATAAGCTGCCATGGCAGGTATGATCTGCTCCTTGGCCATGATCACCATGGTGTTGGCCTCGATGCTTACTGACTTACAGTAGTTCTCAAGCATGATCTCGCATCTTGACTTCATTTCCTCAAGGGTGAATACCTTGTGACCTGTAAGCATCTTTACGTTCTTCTCATCAAGGAGGTGAGGCATACAGTCAGGTGTCGTAGGATAGTTGGAAAGACCTCTTACCTCAGTTGCTTCCTTGACCCATGCTTCGTCATAGCCGTTGCCGT
>DFFN01000049.1 GCA_002369525.1 Lachnoclostridium sp. UBA3775
GTAAATATCATCCGCACGGCGATTCTTCAATCTATGGCGCACTTGTGAATCTTGCTCAGGAATGGTCCACAAGATATCCTCTTGTTGACGGACACGGCAACTTCGGTTCGGTCGACGGCGACGGCGCGGCTGCAATGCGTTACACCGAGGCAAGGCTTTCAAAGATTTCCATGGAAATGCTTGCCGATATCAACAAGGATACCGTTGATTTCGTACCGAACTTCGATGAAACCGAAAAAGAACCTGTTGTGCTTCCTTCAAGAATACCGAATCTTCTTGTAAACGGAACATCCGGCATCGCAGTCGGAATGGCAACCAACATTCCTCCCCATAATCTCGGAGAGGTAGTAAAGGCAGTAGTTAAGATTATCAACAACAAGCTTATCGATGCCGAAACCACGATAGACGAGGTCATGTCGATAGTAAAAGGTCCCGATTTTCCTACAGGAGCACAGATACTCGGTACCCGTGGAATAGAAGAAGCCTACAGAACCGGACGCGGAAAGATAAGGATCCGCGCCGTGGCAGATATAGAGGCAATGGCAAACGGCAAGAACAGGATAGTTGTTACCGAGCTTCCCTATGCCGTAAACAAGGCAAAGCTTCTCGAAAAGATTGCCGAAATGGTAAGGGAAAAGAGAATAGACGGAATCACGGATCTCCGTGACGAGTCAAACCGCGAAGGCATGAGAATGGTGATAGAGCTTCGCCGCGATGCAAATCCCCAGGTAGTTCTCAACCACCTCTATAAGCATACCCAGCTTCAGGATACCTTCGGCGTGATCATGCTTGCGCTTGTCGGAGGCGAACCCAAGGTACTTACTCTTCTTGATATGCTTAATGTCTATCTTACCCATCAGGAAGAGGTAGTCAGAAGAAGAACCCAGTATGATCTTGCCAAGGCTGAGGAAAGGGCGCATATCTTAGAGGCGCTTTTAAAGGCACTTGACTTTATCGACGAAGTGATAAAGATAATCAGAGGTTCGAAGACCACTCCTCTTGCAAAGCAGGGACTTATGGAACGCTTCGGCTTTGACGATGTTCAGGCCCAGGCGATAGTTGACATGCGTCTTCGTCAGCTTACCGGACTCGAAAAAGAGAAAATCCAGGATGAATTTGCTGAGCTTCAGAGAATGATTGCCGAATTTAAGGAAATACTCGGAAATGAGAAGAAGCTTCTTGAAGTAGTAAAAACAGAGCTTATTGCGATAAGCGACAAATACAGGGATGACAGAAGGACCGCAATCGTGTTCGACGAATCCGAAATGAGCATGGAAGACTTCGTTCCTAATGATAAGACAGTTATTACCATGACAAGACGCGGCTACATCAAACGTATGTCACCCGACAATTTCCGCACGCAGAACCGAGGCGGCAAGGGCATCAAAGGCATGCAGACCATTGAGGACGATGTGATCGAAAGGATGCTGACCACAACGAACCATAAGCTTCTGCTGTTCTTTACCGATAAGGGAAGGGTATATAAGCTTAAGGCCTTCAATATCCCCGAGGCATCGCGTACATCAAGAGGAATTGCAATCGTAAACCTTCTTATGCTTCAGCCCGAGGAAAAGATTTCGGCCATCATACCGATCGACAGCCTTGATATCGACGGAAATCTTATAATGGCAACCGCAGGCGGAACAATAAAGAAAACACCTGTGCGCGAATATGCAAACATACGTAAGATCGGCATACAGGCGATCACCCTGAGGGACGACGACAGACTGATCGAAGTAAATGTTTCAAGCGGCAAGGACATAATCACTATGGCAACCGCAAACGGCCTTTCCATCACCTTTGACGAAGAGGATGTGAGAGAGACCGGAAGAAGCGCGATGGGCGTAAGAGGCATCAGGCTCACCGAGGGTGATGAGGTGATAGGCATGCAGATCGCAAATGCCGGACCTTACTTCCTGTTCATAACCGAAAACGGAATGGGCAAACGAAGCAGAGTTGAAGACTTCAGAAGCCAGAACCGTGGCGGAAAGGGACTTATCTGCTACAAGCTGACCGAAAAAACCGGAAAGCTCGTTGCCATGAAGGCAGTGAACGAAGAAAATGACGTTATCATGATAACCAACGAGGGCATTATCGTAAGAACCGAGGTAGGAGGAATCTCCGTTATCGGAAGAAATACTTCGGGCGTTAAATGCATGAACCTCGGAGACGAAAATGTCAAAGTAGCCGGAATCGCTGTAACCGATAAGGAAGAGGAAATACCCGAGGAAGTTTCCGTGGAAGAAGCAGCACAGAATGCCGAAGGTAGCGAAAGAGAAACGGAAGATAAATAAGCAGAAAGCTAAAAGACGAACCGGTACAGGCACAAAACCTGTACCGGTTTTTTTTCTTCTTTTTATCGGTTTTTGTCAGATTTTGGTGCACTTTTGATGCACTTTATGTAGTATTATGTTGATAATATATTTCGTGAATAAATCACGATAAAAAAGGAGTGAAAAAAATGCCAGGCCGCAGAAAAAGATTAGATCCCAAAACCATAGATGCTACCCCTTTTGCGTTTAAAAAGGTAACTGACCCCATAACCGGAGAGTATGTGATCAAAAGGATAGTTTCGCCTCAGATCACCGACGAGATTATGTCAACGGGCAACGCCACGGTTCTTGAGAAGTTTTATAACGACAATGAAACGACGCTTACCGCTGCCGATAAAAAATATCTTAAGGCAAAGCTTTCCACGGCAAAAAAAATTGAAAAAATAAGAAAAAAGCAGTTAACCGAACTTTCCAAAGGTAATGATCCTTATTCCACCAGAATGGTGGACAATACAGAAATCAAGGTGATCAACCAATTTAAAACTGTAATAAATCCGATTTCCTGTTCTCTCCCGGATATTAAGATGAGCCAGAAGCAGACCAGTAACAACGGGTGCTGGTCCTATGCCATGAGCCTGATGTTAAAGAGTAAGGGCATCGATCTTTCCCAGGAAGAAATCAGGGCCTTCAGACCGAATTACAAGCCTGATTCCACAGTTAAGAAGCTTAACAACATGAAGCTGCTGAATGCGGAAATGGATGATATCAATAACGTTTATGAAAATTCTGATATTATACTGGAGACACTTCCGAATCATTTTATGCAGCAGTATTCTTTCTCGCCTTTCGGAAAAGACCGGAAATATACGCACAATCAGCTTGAAGTACTGAAAAGCATGAAAGACAACTCTCCGGAGGATATGAAAAAATATATTAATGCCGATAAGAAGCTTCAGGATGATGTCAGAAAGGATTATCTGAAAAGAACCAAGAAAAAGGTTGAAGATATCATCTTTGATACCATTATAAAAGAAAAAACACCCGTAGTAATGAATCTCGGCAATTCCCACTATGTTACAATTACCGGTTATAATAAAAACACGGGTGTGCTTAATATTGTGGATTCACAGCAGAAAGCCGGAAAAACATCGGTTACACGTAATATCGATGAGCTGCTTGAAGAATATATTGCGCCCAAAAATGGCGTTGGCAGGTATATTAGTTTTACTACGCTTAAAAGGATACCTGTTCCGGCTTATCAAAACAGGGCCACAGGTTTAAATGAATATATTGAAATTGGGGGGAATACAAAATTCGGAAGTATAAAAGGGAGTAAAGTCAATCCGGATTTTGCCGCAACTTACGGTCAGGTCGAAGGTAAGGCCAAAAACAATTTTGAAACCTACAATTACCGGAATGTATATCCGAGTGTGTCGAATCCGGATTTAACGGTAATGCCCGTAATAGAAGCAGGGGAAAATGAAGAGCAGGCTCAGGATGAACCGATAATGTGTACTGTTGACACTTATTTTCCGAAGAAGGTAATTTTTAAGCAGGATGAGAAAATCAATACCCCGGAGAAGATCAAAAATATTTTTGAAGAAGAGAGAAATGAAATATATACACAGCTTGAAAATGCCCAGAATAATGTTCAGAATAATGCCGTAAATAATGCGGGCAATGATAATAATCCCGCAAATCCCGGGGAAGAAGCCGGAGATGCCGCACCGGTTTTGTTGGAAAATCCGGCAGCCCCCGAGCTCAATAAAGCACACATTCTCGGTGAAGATGTAGCGCCCGTATTCATTCTGGATATACCTGAAGGAGGCCCGGTACAGCCGGGAAGCTTCGGAGAGTTTATCAAAACCTGCAAGAAGCAGATCAATCTGCAGAAAGATGTCAAATTTGTGGCTGTAAGCTCGCTGTATGCCATAAATAAGTATATTGAGAAAAAACATATGGATCCGAGAACTCTCGGAACAACGCAGATGACCGCAGAGGATAAGGCTGAGCTTACCAAGGATATCAAGAAGTATAATCCTTTGATCAGTTCTTATCAGGGTGAGAAAAATGTAATAAATACAAAGGATCTGAACTGCATTGCCGTAAACGGCACAGCTGCAGAGCTTAATCACCATATCGATGAATACTGCAAACGTGTGGTTCCGACTTCTTTTCCTAGTGATACGAATGAGAAGAAGCAGCAGAGGAATGCTGCAATAAATGAAGCCCTTGCAACAATGCAAGCAACCGGCACCGGCGTAAACTACTTCGGTTCGAGAAGAAGCAGCAACACGACCAGGTATGATAATATGATAAGGGCGATAAGGACTTATCAGCAGAAAGAGGAGAAGGATCCTTTTGAAACCTTCAATCTTAAAAAGCAGTGCCTTGCATATATCAGTGACAAATATACCGTAAGGTCATCGCCGAGCGGAAGGGAACGCTTCAACCAGACCATGAAGATTTTAAGAAATATCATGTGTCCGAGAGAGTTCAGCACCCTTGTAAATGATATAAACAAGAAGAGGGGCCTTGTGGGTCAGGCAGATCATCCTGATTATATTACTGTCACACAGTATGATGCACATCCGATAAACCCTGTTAACCGTAACACGACACAGCCCGAATCGATAGATGTTCTCGGCTTTTTAAACGGCGGCAAAATGAGCGGTCAGGATGTTGTAAACACTCTTGCCGTGCTTACGGAAGTTGATAAGGGCGAAAGAGAGATCAAGGATATAATGGGTGTACTGATCGCGGTTCATGAAATAACCAAAGGAGACCTTAGTAAAACGGTCATAGATCCCAACCAGCCCGGTATGAAGTTTGAGCAGTTCAAAAACAAGGTAAACTCCATAAAGTCCGACAGAAACCCTGCATTTGAGAAGCTTCTTAAGGATAATTTTGATGTCAGGATGGAAAATGAAACGTTCAGAGTTTTCGATTCCCAGAAAGCGAACGGTTTCATTAACGATAGCGGTTCAAACCTTGCACAAAATTATAACCAGGCCAAAAAGCAGATGAATGCTCACAAGAAGGCTTTGTAAAAAATAACAATAAGAGAACGAAAAATAGTCTTAGGTCATCCTAAGGCTATTTTTTTGTAAAAATTTTTAGTAGCTTAGTTTTCAAGGTAACTTCCA
>DFFN01000153.1 GCA_002369525.1 Lachnoclostridium sp. UBA3775
TCGGGCTACGCCCTCAGAATGACAGGAAAAGCTTCGCCCTCAGAATGACAGGGAGGGAGAACAATTAATACTTACCTAAGTTTCCTTCGAGAGATATTATGCTCTCATTGTCCATATCGTTGTAAGGCTCCGACATGCTGCTCTGTGATGAAAAGCCGCTGTCCATTGAAGGTGCGGCAAAGCCACCGCCCATCTGTCTGCCAAAGCCTACAGCACCTTTTAATTTGAAGCCTGAAACAACATCACGCATGCCCTGTGCATGATTTGAAAGTGTCTCAGCTGCGGCTGCACACTCTTCTGATGTGGCAGAATCTGTCTGTACAACCTGTGAAATCTGTCCGATTGCCTGTTTAACCTGTGCGATGGCGGTCGCCTGCTCGTCAGATGATGACGCAACCTCAGATACCGTACCGGCGATGGACTCAACGGCGCCGGAAATCTTGTCGATTGCCTGTGTCATCTCACTAACCTGGGTTGTCCCGTTTTCAACCATATCAATCGCATGCTGGATAAGCTCTGCTGTCTCTTTTGCAGCATTTGAAGAAAGCTCTGCCAGGTTCTTAACCTCTTCCGCAACAACCGCAAATCCACGGCCGTGAACACCCGCTCTTGCTGCCTCAACCGTAGCATTAAGTGCAAGAATATTGGTCTGGAAAGCAATGTCGTCAATAGTCTTGATAACCTTGCTGATGTTATGTGAACTCTCACTGATATCGTTCATAGAAATGTTCATTCCGTCAACGGCTGCCTTTCCTGCCTTTGCATCCTCAAGCATACCCTGAACCATTGTCTCCATCTGTCTGGCGTCATCAGCGTTTGTTGTTGTCTTTTGTGCGATATCCTTAACGGAAGCGTTGATCTGCTCAATAGCACTTGCCTGTTCGGTTGACCCCTGTGCAAGCGCCTGGGATGCAGCAGAAACCTCTTTTGCGCCCTCTGTAAATGACATGCTGGCTTCCTGTACCTCCTTAAGAACTACATTGTTCTTGTTTACGAGGTCGCATAGAGCCTTACCTAATTCATCCTTATCACTCCGGATATGTTCTTCAACAGTAAAGTCGCCCTTTGACATTGCAAGAGCCATATCCGCCTGTACCTTGGTGGAGTGCAAAAGGTCTCTCATATCCTTTACAAAGCTGTCATACTCCTTATAAGGTGCTTCGTCAACCTCCCAGTCAACATCACCATCTGATAGTCTCTCTACATAGCCGTTCATCGTATTTGTTACGGCTCTGATCTGTTTTGCATGGGATAACAATCCGCAAATGGCAACAATGATCGTCACCACCATGATCACAAGATCCAAAATGATGGATGCCTGCGCTGAGATAAGCTCTTCACCCAATAATTCCACCGTGATACTTATTGCTTCCGAAATAACAAGCATCACGATCATAATGATAATTGTCAATATCATTCCTGACAAAACACTTTTTTTCTTCATTACAAAATCCCTCCTTAGTTTGTAAATGTTACTGATTTACCAAAACTTCCCCTTCTATTTCCTCTATTGATGAAATGTCTTCGTCCCGTATAAGTTTTTCGGGATCCAGCAGAAGCTTTACTTCGTCTCCCACCTTGCCGAAGCCGTATACATATTTATTCTTTGCCTTGTTGGATGCAAGCGAGGGGGGAACCTCTATATCATCATCCCTTATCGTCACAACATCCGCTATGGTCTCAACAATGAGTCCTATTACGGTGTTCTTGACGTTTACAATGATAATACAGGTTCTGTCGTTGTACTCAAAGGGCTCCTGCTTAAACCGGATCCGAACATCTATAACCGGAACGATCTTTCCCCTCAGATTGATAAGACCGCGGATATAATCCTCAACCTCGGGAATCTGCGTTATGGGCTGTATACCCATAATCTCATTGACATATTTTAATTCTATTCCGTAATATTCCGAGCCGGATTTAAAGGTCATGTACTGTGTACCGTCTACTGCAGGACCGTCTTCAAGCATTTCTTCATCTTCGAAGATAGGCTCATCAATTTTCCCGTCAGCCATGTTTTTCTCCTTTCTATGTTTTTATAAAAGTCAGATCTATGTTACTAATGTGGCTATATCAAGTATCAAAGCTATACTACCATCTCCAAGCTGTGTACATCCGGAAAGTCCCTCGACCTTTTTGATGTAGTCGGGAATAGGCTTTACGACTATCTCCTGTCCGCCTAAAAGCTTATCAACAAAAATACACATCCTGTAATTCTCATATTCGGTAAGAATCATAATGCCCTCGTGGATCTGGCTTGCCGCACCTTCAATGTGATATTTTTCACTCAAACGAACGACCTTGTAATGCTTGCCTCTGACATTCAAATACTCACCGCCGTCAGGCTCAACAACGATATTTGATTCTCTGACATTTATGAATTCCTTTACGGAATTGGTTTCGATTACGAATTTCTGTCTGCCTACCTCCAAAAGAATGCCGCTTATGATCGCAAGGGTAAGCGGTATCTTTAGTGCCATGGTAGAGCCCTTGCCGTATTCGGAATCAATCTCAAGCATGCCTCCGATTGCCTGCAGGTTTTTAACAACAACGTCCATGCCGACGCCACGTCCGGACAGCTCCGTAACCTGCTCATTCGTCGAAAATCCCGGATAGGTAATAAACTGATAAATCTCCTTGTTGGTGTAATCCGAAATCCTCTTGTCCTTTGGAACGATCCCGTTTTTCTTTGCTTTTGCAAAAAGCTTCTCGGGATTCATCCCTCCGCCGTCATCCGAAACCGAGATTATAACCTTGCCGCCCTCGTTCTTTGCCTCTAAGGTGATAAGTCCCTTTTCAGGCTTGCCGGCAGCGATACGTTCTTCCTTTTCCTCAATACCGTGATCTATGGAATTTCGGATCATATGCATGAGCGGGTCGGAAATATTTTCGATAATATTCTTGTCAACCTCAGTCTCTTCACCGATCATCTTTAATTCGATATTCTTACCCAACTTACGTGAAGTATCAAACACGATACGGTTCATCTTCTGGAAAGTATTGGTAAGCGGCATCATCCTCATGGACATTATCACATCCTGCATCTCGGATGTAAATTTTGAAAGCTGTGCCGCCGATTTATGGAAGTTTGTAAGGTCAAGTCCCTCAACATTCAGATCAGGGTTCTGTAAGACAACCGACTCGGCAATTACAATCTCTCCGATAAGATCCATAAGCTGGTCAATCTTATTTACATTTACGCTTATAAAACTCTGGGTCGGCCCTTTTGGCTTTTTGTTCTTTGCAAGGGTTGCCTTTTTGCCCGCCGCTTTTGACTCAATGACATAGTCACCGGGCTTAACTTCATCAGTTTCCTTTTTTTCAGCTTTGTCAGCTGTATCACCTTCGCCTAAGTCTATGGTATCGGAACCGATTATCGGAGCGGGAACATCAAATCCTGCCTCAAATTCCTCCTTTGAGCACTCGGAAACATCCGTCCCCTCAACATCAAATCCGCCCAGGGCGATTTTCATTTCCTCAAGGCTCAGATGGGTTTTGATCAAAATCTTAAAGCCCTGCTCAAGGATTACCTCTGCCGAATCTTCATTGGTAATAATATCATCGGGAGAATAATACATCTCCTCTACAGTATCCTTTAGGGAATTAACAAGCGCAAAGGCATGAATATTCGCCATCTGAGCATCATTGCGGTAATATACCATCACAAAATAGTACTTGGCACTCTCACCGCCTGCTGCAGCAATATAAAACTGTGTCGGCTCTTCTTCCTCTTCCGGTTTGGGGAGGTCTTTTTTCTCGCTTACAATTTCTTTTTTAATCTTACTTAAGAATTTGTCTATCTCACCGATCAGCTTGGATGAATCCTTGGTAGGCTCACCACCCTCCTTGATATTTTCAAATTCTTCTCTGAAAAAATCCGCAACAGCAAATATATGATCAACCAGTTCAAGGTGAGGCACATTGTCAGGCTTTGACTCTCTGATGTAAAAAAATACATCCTCAAGCTTGTGTGCGAGCTTCATGATGTCATCAAACATCATGACGCCGGAAGAACCCTTTATAGTATGCATGATACGAAAGAACTCATTAATGTCCGCATCGTCAAAGCTGTCTGCATCCTTTTTCTCGAGAGTTGTCATCTCGAGCTGCTCTAACAATTGACCGTTTTCATACAGGTACATGTCAAGCATGCTGTCCATTTCTCCGCCCATCAAACTCCTCCTTTCCGTTTTTTTTAAAATTTTACAATAATCCCAGCTTCTTCATGGCACTCTCGAGCTTGCTTACGTCAACGGGCTTTGAACAGTAAACCGAACAGCCCATCTCAAAAGCTTTTTTAACATTCTTCTCCTCGGAAAGTGCTGTCATCATAATGATTTTTACCTGGTCATCCTTTGCGATGCCCTTGTCCTTTTCAATGTCACGGATCGCCTTTAGGACCTGGTATCCATCCATCTCAGGCATCATGATATCAAGGCAGATAAGATCATAGGGCTCCCCATCCTCTTCTGCCATCATAAAAGCCTCTACGGCTTCGGCTCCGTTTACGGTACCGTCGCATTCGCCGTGTTTGGTCATATGATTCATCATGAATTTTCTGCTGGCAAAATCATCCTCGACTATAAGTATCTTCATATAGCGTCTCCTTTCAGAATAACTACATATCTCCTAAAATAGAATATATCTTATGTGCTATGGAATGAAGCGGAAGCTGGTATTCCACGGCACCTATGTCATATGCTGCCTTTGGCATGCCATAGACCACACAGGACTCCTCATCCTGTCCTATGGTGCGGCCGCCGGCTTTGCGGATCTCCAAAAGACCATCCGCTCCGTCCTTACCCATTCCGGTAAGCAGTGCTGCCACGGCATGGTTGCCTGCAACCTTGGCAACGGATGAAAACATGGCATCAACCGACGGACAGTGACCGCTGACCTTGGGTCCCACCTTACATTCGACTGCATAATGGTCTCCGTTTTTAACGAGGCGAAGATGCTTATCGCCCGGTGCAACCAGCACGAGTCCGGGTCTTAGGATGTCTCCGGTTTCCGCCTCTTTTACCGCAACGGAACACTGATTATTCAATCTGTCGGCATACATCTTGGTAAAGCCTGCCGGCATATGCTGTGTAACAATCGTGCCGGGAATATCATTTCTGAATCCCATGATCACGTCACACAAAGCCTCGGTTCCGCCTGTTGACGCACCGAGTGCCACAACAAGGTTTTTATTGTCTATGTTTTTGGATGAAATGCTCTTTGGCGTAACGCGCTTCATCTGGGAAACGTTTACCGTTGAAGCAATTTTTATCTTGGTGCAAAGGTCACGCTTTAAGTAATTAAGGATCTCATCCTTTGTCATGTTCACCGGTTTGGAAATAAAATCTACGGCACCGGCATTTAAGGAATCGAATACCTTGTCACTCAAGGAGCTTACCATAACAACCGGAATGGGATACTGCGGCATGAGTCTCTGCAAAAACTCAACCCCGTCCATCTTTGGCATCTCGATATCAAGTGTCATCACATCCGGTCTGTACTTTAGGATCATATCCCTGGCTTCAAAGGGATTGGAAGCTATACCAACAACCTCCAATGCAGGGTCGTAGCTTATCCCCTTTGCCATTAAATCGGCAAACATCACGGAATCATCTACAACAAGTACTTTAATCTTTCTCAAAAAAAATCGCCTTCTTTCTGTGTTTACATAGGCTTTCTAAAAATAGAAGGTCTTACATATTCAAACCTCGTGGCATCCTTGTCGATGCTCTCGGTATTTCCGATTATGAAATAGCCGCCGGGTTCCATAACATTATAAATCTTATTAACCAGAGTCCTCTTTGTATCCTCTGAAAAATAAATCATAACATTCCGAAGAAATACACAATGCATCTTACTACGGAAGGGAAAATCATTCATAAGATTAAACTGACGAAACATAACGTGCTTTCGAAGCTCATCACTTACCCTGTAGTTGTAATCGTCTATCCGCTTGAAATTCGCCCTCTGCCAGGTAGGAGGTAAAACCTCGATTTTTTCCTTTAAATAGACCCCCTTCATGGCGTAATGCAATACCTCACTGGACAGATCGGTTGCAAGAAGAGTCGAATCCCAGTTACTGTAATTAAGTCCCAAAAAATCCTTAACAACCATGGCGATTGTATAGGGCTCTTCACCGGAGGAGGATGCACCCGACCAGATCCTGAGATTGTGCGTATTCTGTTCCTTTTTACAGGCCCACGGCAGTATCACATCCCTCAAAAAGACAAAATGATCCGGCTCCCTCCAAAAGTATGTGTGATTGGTGGTCAGGATGTTGAGCATATTCTGCAGCTCGTGACCTGTCCTGTCAGACTCCACGGCATTCAGATAGTCATTGTAATTCGAAAAGCCGTTGCGCGCCAGATAATTGTCCAGGCGCCCCTGCACAATAGCCTTTTTGGCGGCCAGGTTTATCCCATATTTACTTTCCAAAAACTCAACAAGACGGTTAAATTCTTTTTCTGTCATGGAAACTCACCTCATACGATTTTCCAGTTTTATAAACAAATCCAGGATGTAGGGGTCAAAGCTTTTGCCGGATTCATCCTTTAGTCTGCCGATAGCGTCCTCTTTTTTAAGTCCGCTTTTAATCAGGCTGTCAAAAGCATCCGTGATGGCTACAACCCTCGCCGCAAGGGGAATATCTTCACCGCAAAGGCCATCGGGCTTACCGCTTCCATCCCATTTTTCACGTAAATGGTTTATGACATCGTAACCGGCACGAACGGATTTGTTGTCATCATCCTTTGAAAAAAAGATGTTAAACACAGCCGGATCCACGCCCCGGATACTTCCCGCAATCTCCACACCCTCTACAAAGGCAACGGATATTTTATCCTCGTATTTGTCAGTAAAATTAAGACCCATGGCAAGCGTTCTGGAATTCTTTGCCACACTGTCATTCCCACTGTCATTTGAAAGTGCCGTAATATTTTTAAGAATACGCTTTTTCTCCTCGATAATTTTTCGATTCTGCTCGGACAGAACATGATTAAGCTTCCTGTTATTCTCTTCGAGCTGCTTGCGTAGATTGTAAATGTTTAAGTGGGTCGAGATCCTGGTCTTAATCTCTGTAACATCAAAGGGCTTTCGGATAAAATCGACACCGCCTATGGCAAAGGCGCGCTCCCTCTCATCATCCGATTCCGCAGCGGAAACAAAAATAACGGGAATCTGGCGGGTACGGGGATTATCCTTAAGCGTCTTGCAAAATTCATAACCGTCCACATCCGGCATCATAATATCAAGCAACACCAACTGCGGAAGCTGTCGGTTTAAAATGTCCGCAGCCTCTTTGGCACTTCCGGCACTGAGTACATCATAGCCGAGGTTTTCCAATATGTCTTCAAGCAATATGACATTAACATCCGCATCATCAACTATGAGAATGGTGGCTTTATCACTCATGAAAAATCACCTGCCTTTAGCGCCTGATGAATTTCATCCTCAAACTGAGTAATATATTCACGGCTTTTATCTTTTTTCTCCTTGCGGCAGTTAAGCGCAAGGCGTAAGGCAGTTTTTGAAAAATCACTGTCCGCCTCGTCAACCAGATCCTTTATCGTTGATGAAAAGCTCTCGGCCTTTTCCCAATTCTCCAGTTCAATACAAATACTGCATTTTTCGAGAAGATCTGAAATCACGTCAAAATCAAGAGGTTTTTTTATGGTCTGTGAAGGGATCACGTAGGTCTCATCGGATCCCTCGGATGAAGCAGCCCCGTCGGATAAAAGAATGCCATCCTCCACGGAATCATCCGCTGCCCCGGGTGTTTTCATATTAACGGTAAAGATAAACGTCGTACCTTTGCCGGATTCACTTTCAATGTCAATATGCCCACCCATAAGCTCCACTATCTGTTTGCAGACGTAAAGCCCCAGTCCGGTTCCGCCATACTTTCTGGTAATGGAACCGTCGACCTGGGAAAAGCTCTTAAAAAGCTTGTCCTTATCCTCTAACGACATGCCGATTCCGGTATCCCGGACGAAAAAAGTAAGTTCTAAATCATTGTCATTGGCTCCCGTCCTGTAGACTTCGAGCGTGACAGAGCCTGTGGACGTAAATTTCAGGGCATTGTTAAGCAGATTGTTGATGACCTGCGAAAGATGAAACTCATCACCCAACACCTCGTCGGGCACATCATCCGCTATCTGACAGATAAGATCCAACCCCTTTTGATTGGCAACACCCTCACAAACATCCACGGAGGTTTTAATCAGTGAATGAAGGGAAAAAGGAAGCGACTCAATAACCATCTTGCCATTCTCAAGCTTGGCAAAATCAAGCAGATTATTGATGATCTTCTCCATCGTCTCGCAGCATTTGAGTACTATATCGTAGGTACGACGCTTAACTATGTCATCTTCCGATTCCTTCAGGTTGTTGATATGCCCCTTTATCCCGTTTACGGGAGTACGAAGCTCGTGAGTAAGGTTGGCGGTAAATTCATCCTGCGCCCTCATGACCTCCGCTATCTGCTCTTCAAGATTTCTGTTGTTTTTTTCCTGTGCATCCAGACTGCGAACATCCGACATAAAGACGATGCCCCACTTTTCCGGAAAAATCCCATCCAAAAGAAAGATATTGAGTCTGACAGGAAAACAGGAGTGATTCCTTCTGTATGCCTCCGTGCGGATATCCCCGCCGGAATTATCCTCTGTAAACTTAAAGATATCCGCATCCCGGGGAATGAACTGACGTAAAATATCTCTGATATTTACACTCCCGTCCGGATAATCCAATTCCCTGGTTCCGGTCTGATTCATGAATCTTATTGACCCCTCACTATCAAAAAAACAAATAATATCAGAGGATTTATCTAAAATGTGTTCTAATAAATGTAGATACTCCAACTAAAAAACCTCCAAACATTATATATAAAGAATGATAGTCCCTCCGGAGTCAAAAGTCAATTTGGGTCAGGATCCTTTCTTTTCTATATATAGTATATGTCATGGCATTCATCATACCACATTTTGTGTTGTGCTGTATATAGAAAATAAAAAAATATTTAGGTAATATTTACCAATAATTTTATGGAATTTTCTACATTTAGGATGATGCCAGCAGATGTGTGTAAAAAAGCTCGGAAGATGGGACTTGCGAAGACACGTCCGGTGGACGTGTCAGAGTGAAGACAAATGCCTTCTGTGATTCAATGTGTCACAGAAGGCATTTTT
>DFFN01000172.1 GCA_002369525.1 Lachnoclostridium sp. UBA3775
TGAGAGCAAAAATCCCAAGAAACGGCAGACGGCACCATGAAAGCCTTGAAAATGATTCATATCTTGAGTGACGAAGTGTTTTTATAACATCAAAAAACAGTATGTTTGAGACGGTCAGAAGCATGCATCCGAGAACCGTAACAAGCACGGCCGGCTGAAAGCTGTTGTTTGCTATATAAATTGTTTTGTCGAGCTCGGGAATATACTTTTTGGGCACATCCATCATTTCGATGCCGATAAAGCCTATGCATATAAAGCCTGCCGTGAAAAGAAGCACGGCAAGCAGCATTTTGCAGAAGATCTGTTTTTTAAGTTTGGTAAGATTCATGGTTACGGGTCCTGGGGTTAGGGTTGGGTTGGGGGGCTGCGGAAACCAAGCCTTGGCAACGCGGTTGCCAAGGCTTGATGGATGCGTGGCAAGCCACGCACCCATCTTTGTCCCTGTCACAAGCCCGATTTCTTATGAAAGCAAGCTTTCAACAAAATCGGTCTCGCGCCAGTGCCAAGGTTTCCTTGGGGCTTTTACTTAATCTTATACAAAATAAAAGAGGACCTGTGGGTCCTCCTTTATCAGAACTAGAAATATGAGAAAATAGAAAATGATGAAATTATCTGTTTGTCTTTCGCTTACAATTAGATAATACCACTCTTTCACTCCATATTCAAGCACTGATTCAGGCAAATTTTATGTCAAATATTCAAAATGTAAAAAATCACGTCAATATCCGACTCATTATTTATCTTTTATTCGTTTTTTGGTGCACATTAGGTGCACTTTTACTGTCTTTTACATTATAGCTTTCCCTTCTTTTTATGTCAATACAATATATTATTGAACAAAATGACGAAATTTTTTTCACTTTGGAGGCCATTTTCAACATAAGTAATCTTGACTTTATCGCCGTTTTATGAAAAGATATATTATGTATCAAATAAAAGCAAAATGACTTACTTTAACATTTCAGAGGTAAAATATGGGAATAGAGGAATATAAAGCTGCTCTGAAAAAAGGCGAAAAAGTATATTCCGCACTGAAATCGGCGGGAAAAGATCCTTATCTGCCCGTCCTGGAGGAGATCACGGAAAACGTAAGGATAGTCGGACGCAACAACCTCGGCATGATACAGATTCCTGCCGAGCTTATTGTCGGAACCGAGAACGCTTCGCGTTCAAATGCCTTTACTCACGATTTTCTCCCTCTTCTCGAGTGCGGAACCGAGTTTGCATCGAAATGGGCGACTCTTTATGACAGCCTTGAAGAGGAAGGGATGCGCGAGGGTATCATTGCGACCGAATTCATGGGAAAATACTATGTCCGCGAGGGCAACAAGCGGGTTTCCGTGTCCCGTTTCATGGAGATGCTCTACATCGAGGGTACGGTCACAAGACTGATACCTGAACGGACCGACGACCCCGAGGTTGTGCTTTACTATGAATATCTTGATTTTTACAAGAAAAGCGAACTTAACATAATCCACTTTACAAAAGAGGGAAGCTATGCAAAATTTGCTGAGCTCGTCGCGCCCGGTGCGGAAGTCTGGGACGACGATACAAAAATGAATGTACGTTCGCTTTACTCACGTTTCAGCAGGGAATATAAGGCCAAGGACGGCGAAGAGGAGCTTAAGCTTTGTACAGGCGATGCCCTTCTGGTATATGTCAGCCTGATGGGCTTTGATGATGTAAAGGATAAGACTCCTGCTGAGATAAGGGCCGATCTTCCCAAGGTGTGGAACGAATTCAAGCTCAACAAGCAGGAAAACCCGATAGCAATTTCAGAAAAGCCGAACAAGCAGAAGCCTCTCGCAATCGTTTCAATGTTCCGCGGCAAGGGAAAGCTGCGGATTGCTTTCATGCATTTAGGCGACACCGAGAAATCTGCCTGGGTATATGCCCACGAGCTCGGGCGCCACTACATTGAGCAGGATGTTTTCCTTGACAAGATAACGACAGAGTCCTTCTTCAACGTATCCATCGAGGACGCCGACGAAAAGCTTGAGGAGCTTTGCAGGGCAGGCTATGATATAATTTTTTCGACCTCGCCGCAGCATAATGCGGCCTGTGCCAAGGCTGCTCTTCTGCATCCCGAGGTAAAGATACTGAACTGCTCGCTCAATAACTCGACCAAGCATCTTCGGACCTATTATCTGCGCACCTACGAATCCAAGTACCTGCTCGGAATAATAGCCGGCGCCATGACGAAAAACAACCACATTTCCTATGTGGCGGATTATCCCGTTTACGGTACAGTGGCTTCAATAAATGCTTTTGCGCTGGGAGCAAGGACGGTTAACCCTCAGGCAGAGATTTTCCTTTCATGGACCTCCGTAAAGAATTCCGACCCGGATAAGGACATCTGGGAGGCAGGCTGTGACATCGTCAGCAACATCGACTGGTCATCGCCCAAGCACCTTACAAAGAAATTCGGCCTGTACATCAGCAAGGACGAGCCGATCCATCTTGCTGCACCGATCTGGGACTGGGGCAAGCTTTACGAATCGATCATAAAAAGCGTACAGCGCGGTTCCTGGCAGATAGAGGAAGCCGCCGTCGGAGTGCAGAGCCTAAGCTACTGGTGGGGTCTTTCAAGCGGTTCCGTCGACCTGGTCTTCTCGACAAATGTTCCGCCGTTAACGCTGAAGCTTGTGCAGTTCATGAAAACGCAGATAATAAAGGGCAATTTCTTCCCTATCTCCGGCATGCTTACATTTCAGGACGGAGAGGAAAAGAATATGGAGAACTTCAACATGCTTGACCTGATCAACATGGACAAGCTTGTTCAGGGTATACACGGTTTCATCCCGGGCGTCAATGACGTCAAGGAGGATTCAGTTTCGCTGACAAAGGTACAGGGTGTGCTTTCAGACAAATAAAACAAGGGGTTTACATTTTGAAAATACTGATCGTAGCCGACGAACCGGAAAAGAAATACTGGGACTATTACACCGACGGCTGTTTAAAAGAATTTGATCTTATACTCTCCTGTGGGGATCTTCCGCCGCAGTATCTTTCCTTTTTGGTCACTTTTGCGCGCTGTCCGCTTTACTATGTGCACGGCAACCATGATGACTGCTATGCAGAAACTCCGCCCGACGGCTGCGAATGCATAGAGGATAAAATAATAACCTACAACGGTTTAAGGATAATGGGGCTCGGCGGTTCAAACCGTTACAAGCTCGGCGAAAATCAGTATAACGAAGAAGAAATGCAGAAGCGCATACGAAAAATGCGCCGTCAGCTGAAGAAAAACAACGGCTTCGACCTTTTGCTGACGCATGCCCCCGCAAGACATTTAAACGATGCCGAGGACATACCTCACAGGGGCTTTGAAAGCTTCAATACACTGCTTGAGACCTACAATCCGAAATATTTCATTCACGGACATGTGCATCTTAATTACGGCCATAAAATGCCCCGCATAACAGAGCACGGCGAAACCAAGGTCATAAATGCCTATTACAGCTACATACTCGAGATTTAAAAAACAGATATCTGTGTTTACAGATATCTGTTTTCAAATTCTTCAATTCTCATAGGCTCGGCGAAATAGTAGCCCTGAGCCTTAAAAAAGCCCGCTTCCTTAAGGAAATTTTCCTGGGAAGCATTTTCAACGCCTTCGAATACAACATCAAGATTAACCGCTTCCGCCATCGAAGCCAGTGCCTTCACAAACTTTTTCTCACGGTCCGCAATGCTTATGTTCTTCCATATCGCCCTGTCAATTTTGATCTTATTGACCGGTGCCGACAAAAGGAAGCCCAGTGAAGAACCGCCGGAACCGAATCCGTCAAGCGTGATCACAAAGCCGCGCTTTTTAAGATTGCTTACCTTGTCGATGATATTGTCTACATTGGAAGCAAGTATCTTCTCCCTTACCTCGATCTCGACATTCTCGGGTGTAACCTCATACTGCTCAGCAAGGCGGTATACCGACTCGTCAAAATTCTGATATGAATTATGGCGTTCCGAAAAGTTTACCGATATCGGCACTATCTTTTTGCCGAGGCGCTTCCATCTCTTAAGAGTCTGCAGTACCTTGGTATAAACATAGAAATCAAGATCCATTATCTTTCCGGAGGATTCCAGCACCGGAATGAAGTCTTCGGCTTTTTTATAGCTGCCGTCGTCCTCCCTCCATCTTGCAAGAGCCTCGACGCCGATGATCTCCTTTGTATCGAGCATATACTTCGGCTGGAAGAAAATATCTATCTTTCCGTCCTTTATCGCATCGTCTATCCCGCCGACTATCGACTGCTCATAGGCACGCTTGAGCTTAAGCGATTCGGTGTAGATGCAGATATTTTTCAGCTTGCTTTCCTTGATCTGCTTTCTGGCCACATTTGCATTTGAAATTGCCTGGTTGATATCGATATTCGGTGACGGTATGTAATAAACGCCCGCACTTATCCTGATATCGATACCGGGATAAGTCTTGGTCTGATGCTCGATAAAGATCTTTGACCAGTTATTGATCTTTGTCAGCACATCCCTCTTGTCGTCCGCATTGATATAAACTATGAAAAAGTCCGAATGCGGTCTGCAGCCGAAGCATCTCTTGCCCTTTCTCAGGAAGGTCTGGGCAAAATCGCGGAGAAGCTTGTCTCCGGCCGGGTATCCATATTTCTCGTTGATAAAGGAGAAGTTATCGATGTCCATATAGGCTATTGCATGGATTGGACCGAGATCCGGGTCATGGCTTCTTAGAACCTCCTGAGCCCTGCCACGGAATGCCGTCCTGTTATAGAGCCTTGTCAGTCTGTCGGTTGACGACAGACGGTTTATGAGCATACGATCGTCCTTATGTTCCTTCTGTATTCTCTTTTCTTCGTCTATTATCAGTATTCTTCCGTTTACGTAGCTGATCTCGCCCTCTTCTCCGACTATGCAGTTGAGTATTACCCTGCACCAGTTGTAGTCCTTGCCGTCAAGCCTTATACGATATTCGGCAGTGCTCTTTCCGCCCACGGCAAGAGCCTGGCTCCACTGGCTGCGGTAGATTTCCATATCATCGGGATGAACGAAATCCCGGCTTCTCTGCTCGGCGATAAAGTGCTTTATCACATTGTCGGAATTTATGAACTTGCCGAATTTAACGGGTACGCTGAACTTGTCCTCGGAAACTTCATAATTAAACTGAAGATCATCTGAAACCTCGTCGAGCTGGCGGTAACGTTCAAGCTGATATTTCATTGTCAGCTCGGAATTGATCCTGTTCGTGATGTTCGTAAGCACCATGACGATGGCATTTTCGTTTCCGCTGTTCTTTATTACCTTGGAATTGATATGTACCCACCTTGCATCGCCGTCGAAGGTATTTATCCTGACGTCCATCTGCAGGTTCTGGCTCTCGTTGTGCATGGAGAAGATCCTGTTGACACGCCTGACATCATCCGATGCCACCAGGTTTCTGAAAATATTGTTATGTATGGAAGCAAACTGCTCCTTTGTATGTCCGACTATTTCATAAAATGCTTTATTGGTATAGTAAAGCTCGGAGCTTGCCTGTTCACCCTCGCCCTTGCATTCATAGACTATTGTTCCCACCGGGATTACATCTATCATACCCGAAACCGAATGGTTCTGAAGGGCCTCGCCCGTCAGCGGCATGATGATCACATCGAAAAGGCCGTCCTTCATGAGCTTTTTCTGACGGTGTATCAGGCAATTGACCGTTATCTCGTCATCGTTCGTATTCTTAAGCCTGAATTCGGTGCATACATAGTTCTGCTTCCTGAGCTTTTCATTGAGCACGGTCTTTACCATGCCGTTGTCATTCCAGCTTACATAGGAAAGAAACGATCCCTCATCCCCCTCCTTTGCGCCGGTCATCTCACGGAACACCGCATCGCTTTCGGTGATCGTAAACTCTGCATTGTCCACGATAACGCAGGAGGCAAAATCAAGTTCCCTGCCTCTTTCCGAAAAATCATGATGCTTGGGTGCCGATCCGGTCGGCATCATCTCGTCAAAGTATTCAAGTATTCCGTCATCCCCGGCAAACGAGTTAAGTATCATCTGCCTTGCCTTTACATTCTTCGAAAAAATGAAAAGGCTCGAAAGAAAGATGGGCCAGGTAAGCGAATAGGCTCCTCTTTCAATGGAACTGACAGTCTGCCTTGTTATTCCGATAACATTTCCGAACTCGTCCTGTGAAAGCTTCATTGCTTTCCGGTAGGATGTAAGATTCTTTGAAAACACAGCCAGAATCTGCTTTTTATTGTCATTTGTCAGATCAACCATCTATTTTCTCCGAAGTATTATAGTTCTCTTGGTCCGTCCCCTATTTCCACAACATAGAAATCTGCAGCATAACCGATTTCCTTTGCATATGCATCACCGACATTTTTTATGTAAGCTTCAACATTTTTCTCTTTTACAATTGCAACCGCGCATCCGCCGAAGCCGGCTCCTGTCATTCTGGCGCCGATAACTCCCTCCTGCTTAAGTCCTTCTGCAACAAGAGTGTCAAGCTCTTTTCCCGTAACCTCATAATCATCGCGGAGCGAATCGTGGGATGCGATCATGAGCTTTCCGAAAAGTGCAATATCCCCGTCCTTAAGTGCCTTTACAGCCTTTATCGTGCGCTGGTTTTCATATACGGCATGCTTTGCCCTCTTCTGTCTTACGGGCGATTTGATCAGGTCCTTGTTTGCCTCAAATTCCTCTTCTGTAAGCTCGCCGAGGCTCTTAATGTCAAGTTTGGTCTTAAGTTCGGAAAGAGCCTCCTCGCATTCGGCACGGCGCTCATTGTATTTTGAATCGCCGAGTCCGCGCTTTTTATTTGTATTCATTATCACAATCTTAGCGTCTGCAAGGTCTATGGGTGCAT
Organism: Lachnoclostridium sp. UBA3775; assembly: GCA_002369525.1. Taxonomy (GTDB): domain Bacteria; phylum Bacillota; class Clostridia; order Lachnospirales; family Lachnospiraceae; genus UBA3775. The sequence continues at coordinate 6,830 of DFFN01000172.1, forward strand.
ACTCGTATTTAAGGCTTGCGGTATCAAGGAAAATGGCATTGTCCTTTTTACCCATCGCAATCGCAAACTGATCCATTATTCCGCAGTTGACGCCGATATAATTGTTCTCCGCCCTCTGTCCGATCAGTGCGTTGTTTATGTTGTCGATTTCAAATCCGTATAGGGATTTAAGGACATAGCAGGTCAGGACCTCTATAGAGGCTGACGACGAAAGTCCCGAAGAATTGGGGATTGTACCGTAATATACAATATCAAAGCCCTGATCGATCTCCATTCCGTCTTCCTTAAGAGTTGCAACTATACCCATAGGGTAGTTTACCCAGTTATGTTCCTTTTTGTAGCTGATATCATCAAGAGACAGGCTGATAATGCCAAGCTCCTCAAAGTTGAGTGAATAGAAATTAAGACTCCTGTCATCCCTTTTCCTTGCGCAGGCATAGGTTCCTATCGTCAGCGCACAGGGAAAAACATGACCTCCGTTATAGTCGGTATGCTCTCCTATCAGATTTACACGGCCGGGCGCGAAAAAGTTTCTGATCTCACCCTCTGAACCGAATATTTTTTCAAATCCCTTACGACATGTTTCGATCATTTTTTATGTCTCCTCAAATATATTTCATCTTTGGCTTCGCCCAAATCTCATTCTTATATGATTTTACTCTACCCTTGTCAATATTTCAAGAAAAATTTTTAAAAAACAAGCAAAAAATGACAAAAAAAATTGCAAAATCAGGTTTTGGTGCTATAATATAAAAGAACACCAATTTTTTTAAAAAGGGTATTGACAAGACATGACTTCTTTATCTCAGGACGAAAAATACATGAAAGAGGCTATCCGACAGGCAAGAAAAGGTTTAAGTCTCGGCGAAGTTCCGATCGGCTGTGTGATAGTAAAGGACGACAAAATCATTGCAAGGGGCTACAACCGCCGTCTTACCGACCATTCCACCCTCTCCCATGCGGAAATCACTGCAATAAAAAAAGCCTGCAAAGTTACAGGCGACTGGAGACTTGAGGGATGCAAAATGTATGTAACATTAGAGCCCTGCCAGATGTGTGCGGGTGCCCTGGTGCAGGCAAGGATAGACAAGGTATATATCGGCGCAGACAACCCGAAGGCCGGCTGCGCCGGATCTATACTCAATCTTTTCAATGTCGAGCAGTTTAACCATAAGGTAGAATGCGAGCGCGGGATACTGCTCGATGAATGCTCGGAAATGCTCAGGGATTTTTTTAAAGGGCTGAGGAAAAGGCTGAAAGAGGAAAGAAATAAACTTTCATAATCTTTAATAGTTTTTTGCTTTCACCTAATATGTCTCCTGGTGATCCGGGTCATCAGGATCACGTTCGCCCATATCCCACAATATTCTGGCACCGGGCTTCATTACATAATCGTTTGTCTTTGTCGGAAGATTCTTCTCTTCAAGCTTGTTCTCAAGCGATGATTTTATGTAACCGTAAATAACCGCTCCGACAGGCACTGCAAGAAGCATGCCGAGCACTCCGAAGAGACCTCCTCCGAGTAAGATTGCCACAAGCACGTAGAAAGGCGAAAGGCCTACGCTCTTGCCGACGATCGCAGGTGTCAGGTAGTTACTGTCAAACTGCTGGAGCACCACTATGATTATTGCCATTACCAGACCCTCAAAAGGCTTGATACAAAATATCAGGAACACACTCGGTATTCCGCCGAAGAAGGGGCCGAAGAAAGGAATCACGTTTGTCACACCGATCACAATGCTGATCAGCGTTTTGTTTTCGGCAATTCCTTCCATTCCGCAAAGTCCGCACACCGCCATTGCGATAAAGCACAAGAAGCCGATGATTATCGAATCTATGATCTTTCCGAGTATAGAACTCTTGAAAATGATGTTTGTGCCGTGCATGTTCTGAATGAAGTTCTTTGCATGTATAGGTTTCATCACCGAATATGTCATCTTTTTCATCTGACCGATGAATCTTTCCTTACCGAGAAGAAGATAAATCGCAACTACAAGTCCGACAACAACGTTATATACAATTCTGAACGCTATGAATACCCAGTCGGTGGCTTTTACAAGAAACTTGTTCAAAAGACCTTCAAGCCTTCCGTAAAGATTGAGTGTTTTTACTGCCGAATCAAAATCAGGCACTTTTTTCTTTATAAATTCATGCTTGTCGATAAATTTGTTTACCGTCGCGGTAAACTGGTCTGCATACTCGGGCATGCTTTCGGTAAGCGTTGAAACCGAATTAATAAGCGCAGGCACTACGGCAACAAGAAGGAGTGTAAAAAGCACCACGGTAATTACCACAACAAGAAGGACGGAAACTGCTCTGGCCGCCTTGCGTCCTCCGACAAGTGCCGGGTTTGCATCATCGGGGACTGCCTTTTCGGGCTTTTCTTCCTCCTCGCCCTTCTTATCATTTTTATTTTCTTTTTTCTGCTTGTTTTTATCATGAAATTTCATGTACTGGTTCTCAAGCGCCATAACGGCGGGATTCAGGACATATGCAAGTCCGAAGCCGACAAAAACAGGCGAAAGGATTTTAAGGACTACCTTCACGGCCGCCCATATCAATGAAAACTTGAGCAGCAGGAAGAAAAATGCTATGGCTGAAGCAAGCACCAGAAAGCTCCAGATAGCAACATCCATGTGCTTCATGAAATCATCATGTCTTTGCCTGCGTTCCTTTGCTTCTTCGTTCTGTTCTTCCATCGCGGAATCGATCTTATCCTTGGTGGATTTGTTGTAGAAAAGATTTTTAACCTTGCCCATTATCCTTTTCCTTCCTTACGTTTTCATTATCCATCTGGTCCGACTTTCTACAGTAAAACCAGAAAGCGCCCCAGAAAAGCAATGCAAGCAAAAAGCCCGCAACCGCCGCTTCAATATATATCATTCTCATGTTTTCCGAGTCATTCTTCAAAAACTCATCAAAAATGATCCTTGAAGCATCCTTGAAAGTAAATTCTGCGCCGGCCTTACCATACCATCCTTCGGCAAAATCGTTGTGTATCTCGATCATGTAACCGAAATGGTTGGACAATGCCGAAAAAACGGCGAGCACGGGAATTCCCGCAAGCAGCTTAAAAAGCGTGAATTCGGTTCCCGAGTACCTCATGGCGAGCAGACCTCCGAGCCCGATAAGGATTCCGGCATATTCTCCCGCAAATCCGACCTGGTACAAAAGTATCCATATTATCGACCCCGGTATCATTCCGAGAACCGCAAACAAAAACCAGAATTTTTTCTTTTTGTTTTCCAAAATCGCCTCCGGGTTGTTATTATTTATGATTTTAATCCGTCAAACCATCAAATCATGGTTTTCGGTATTTCCGGCAATACATAAGTAGCTTACTCTGGTTAATAATTCTTTAAATCCAAGCTTTCGGTACAGTGCCACAGCAGGCTCATTGTCACTGTCAGTATGAAGCCTTACACGCTTTCCAAGCTTACCTGCCGCAAGTATTATTTCCCTCAGCATGGTGCTTGCCATGCCCTGCCTTCTGTATTTTTTCGGAACATAGACCTCGCTTACAAAAACGCAGGAGCTTTCCACGCTCAGCACACACTCAGCCTTGTCCTTTTTATGGTGCAGGGTTTTGCCTTCGTTTTTCCGAATCGTTTCATACAGAACCTCTGCCGGCATACCGCAAGCACCCTTATGCCCCATTATATCATAAGTTCCGTCAAATTCAAAAATATAATCTGTAATTTCGTAAAAAAAATTGTTTTCGGTAAGGATTTTGTCATACATTGCGTCATACCGAAGATAACCAGCATCTTCACTGACATTTTCAGGCTCTCCTTCGTTAAACAGCAGCCTTATGCCTGATAGCTGATAATGGGAAAAAGTTTCTACAAGGTTTACAAGACTCCTGTTAAAATCATCACCTTCTGTCCCGGAAGATTCAATGTTTTCCGGCTGTGCTTTTTCCCCTGCAGATAAAAATTTCACCTCAACAACATTTTCATCCTCGTCATAGTAATCGATGTAGGCATAGCATGACGAAGCCGATGACTTCTTCAGTTTTTCATTTATTGTTTCAATTGTTTTTTCGGAAATTCCCTCAGCCTTTAACATAGTCCCACCTAAGCACCTAAAGCCTTCCCCATTCCTTATTTCAACAATTCCTCACTAAGCCTTGCAAATTCCTCAAGCCCCAGCATCTCGCCTCTGATATTCACATCCATATTAAGATTTGTCAGTGCCTCCTCTATCTCCTCCCTCGAAATTGAAAGCTCCGAAGAATTCCTCAGCGCATTTACCAGGGTTTTTCTTCTCTGGTTGAAGGCGGCCCTTATGAGCTTAAACATGACCTTTTCGTCGGAAACCTTTACGGGAGGATTATCATGAAGCTTCAAAACAATTACAGCCGAGCCCACATTCGGTCTCGGGATAAAGCAGTTCTGTGGCACGTTAGCCGCAAGGTAAGGTTCGCAGTAGTACTGTACAGCAAGCGACAATGCCCCATAATCCTTATTTCCGGGCGCCGCCTGCATCCTGACCGCCACTTCCTTCTGTACCATAACCGTTATGCTTTTTACCGGCGCATGCTTTTCAAGAAGGCCCATGATTATCGGAGTAGTGATATAGTAAGGGAGGTTCGCAACCACCTTTGCACTGTCCGCCCCGTTTTCCTTAAGAAGCGCAGGAATATCGGTCGCAAGTATGTCATTATTTACAACCACCGCATTATCATATTCCGACAGAGTATCATTCTCAAGTATCGGAATAAGGTTTTTGTCGATTTCAACCGCTATCACCTGTTTTGCGGCCTCGCAGAGTGCCTGAGTCATGGTTCCGATGCCGGGGCCGATTTCCAGTACCGTATCTTCCTTTGTGATCTCTGCCGCAGAAATGATTTTATCGAGCACATGGGCATCGATCAGGAAATTCTGGCCGAACTTCTTCTGGAAATTGAAATTGTATTTTTTTAGTATCCTGATGGTTTCCTCAGGTTTCACAAGATTTGCCAAGTTTTCTGCCTTTCCGGTTTATATTTTATTTCACTCTACAAAAACTTTTTATCTTTGATCACAGGCCGAACAGTTTCAGCGAGTTTTCGTAGCATATACGGGCTGCTTGTTCAGCCGGGCATTCCCAAAGCTCCGAAAGCTTTTCAGCCACATAAAGAAGCTTTGATGGATCGTTTCTCGTTCCTCTTTCGGGCTCCGGAGACATATAGGGGCTGTCGGTTTCAAGCACTACCCTGTCCTTCGGAATTCTCAGCACGGTTTCGCGAAGCTTCCTTGCGTTCTTGAAGGTCAGCACTCCGCCGACGCCGATATAAAAGCCAAGCTTTATGAACTCATCGGCAAGCTCGGGGCTGTAACCGTAGCAGTGCATCACAAGCCTGACTGTCTTTCCTTCTTTTTTCATGCCTGCGGCAAAATCCTTTAATATGGCAAGAGTGTCCTCTGCTGCATCCCTGCTGTGTATTATCACAGGCATATCAAGCTTTTTTGCCAGTTCCAGCTGGGATATAAAAGCCGGCTTCTGCTTTTCCCTCGGGCACTCATCCTCCCAGTGATAGTCGAGTCCGATCTCACCTATTGCTTTAACGCAGGGATTTTTTGCCAGTTCTTCAATTTCACGCAAAGTCTGTTCGTTAAAATCCGAGGCATTCTCCGGATGGACTCCCACTGCTGCGTAAGCCCTGTACTGCGCTTCATCCATCCCGTATTTTTCAGCAATTTCTATGCTTTTCCTGCTGGTCTCAAGGTCAGAGCCGACATTTACAAAGCATTCAACACCGGCTTCACGTCCTTTTTCTATCATTTCATCCCTGTCCGCGTCAAAGGCTCTGTCCTCGTAGTGCGTGTGGGTTTCAAAAATCTTCATAACATTAACTTTCCTAAAACAAATCATTTATCAACTCTGTCAAAATTCATTCTGCGAAGCCCAAAGAATCCGATGACAGCCAGTGCCAGGATTGTTACGGACAGATACAAATATGAATATAACGGCGGCATTATGGGTTTTCGAAGAACCTCCGTAAAATGCAGCCATATTATAGAATGCGACATCGGAAACAGCCACTTTACGCTTCCGCTTAAATTACAGCAGACAATGCCTGCAAGCATCAGCGTATAAACCGTAATAATTCCCATCTTACGCTGCCCATAGATGCCAAATACCAGAAGCACCATCGAAAGCAAAAGCAGGTAAAGAGAAAGGAGTGATAAAGTATATGCCAGGGCTTTGCCCGCACTCATCTGGTTATACAGGTTTGAAGGCAGCAGACGATGCGCAAAATTTCCTATTGCCTGAGGGAACCTTGCCGCATACAGCCTTGTTCCGTCGCTCCACTTTAATGATATATCGGCTCCCTTAATCGAACCGAGCACCACCAGCCCGGAAAAAACCGTCATAAAAGTAATAACCGAAAGAGAAGCAAACATAAGCTGTCCAAAAAACCACGGTTTTTTCCCTGTTCTTGAGAAATAGAACATGGCGTTGGGCTCAACTGCCGGAAAATCACTCATCAGAAGCACATAGACTGCCGGAATCAAAAGCACACTTATTGATGAATTGCCCACCGCAAGCAGCGGTTCAAAAATATTCATTGCGGAGTTCATCATATCGGCCTTTTCCTTAAGAGGCTCAACTGCAATTTTCATTACAACGAGTACAAGAAAACCCACAATAAGAACACGTGGATTCCTCATCCACTTATTCCACTCGTAGGCCGCTGTCCGGATTGCTTTTTTTAATGCCCTGTCATTCACTGCAGTCCACTTTCCTTCCGCAAATAAACAAAAAACCGCCGGCAAATATTAATGCAGCTGCCAGATGAACAAGAAAAATGCCTTTCGAATATTCACCCATTCCGTGTAGCAGCATCAGGTTCCGGTCATCGGAATATATAAGAAATCTGCTCCACTTTTCGTTAATATGCTCCACATCCGAATATGCCTTCTCTATAAGTCTCTGATTCAGTATTCCCATGGCATAATTATAGAAAAACGGCACACAGGTAATGATATATTTATTTCTTGCAAAAGACGCCATAAAAACCACAGGCATGGAAACATAAAAGCCCCACAGGAATCTGTCACAAAGAATGAGCAGCACCTCCCTGCCTACGTTTTCAGGGAAACCAAAAAACTGCTTGTATTCCATTATCTGTACAGGCGTATATTCCAACAGCGAAGGAAATACAAGCCAGACAACAAGTCCGTAAAGAGCATATCCTATTGAAACAACAAGGCCCCCGGCTATTCCTGTCGTAAGCACTGCGTTTATATTATAACAAAGCCTACCCTGTCTTGGAAGAAGAAATTTACTCATATTATCATTTTTTTCATCAATAAAAAGAGGAATAAAAGGAAAAGCCGTGAGAACCGGTGCAAAAGTCGAAAACCAGCCGTCGCCGCCTTTTTTAAAGATTTCAAATGCACAGAACGAAGTATTGTTTAATAGTTTTTTTCCGTCTCCTATCATCTGAAAAACCATGACGCTGTCCATTTTTTCATTCTGGTAAATCACGGCAAAAAAGCACATTCCGCCGCTAATGGCTACACACAGCCAAAACACGGGCGAGAATATGCTTCTTTTTAGATTAGTAATTAAAGATCTGATAAAAAACATTTGTCAGTTTCCTGATAAAATCAATGCTTTGTCAGTCAAAAGTAAGCGAAAAATAATGAAATCCACTTCCGTCACCGGCATGTACAAAAGCATAATAATACCTTTCATCATTTTTATTATACAGGGAGAATTTCCATTCCGGCGTAGTTTTGATTTTTACCTTTTCAAAGCCTTCTCTTCCAAGCTCATAACTCCTGTCTTCCGAAAAATATACCAATTGGACGTCTTTAAGTTCAAATTCAACCTCCTGGGTAAGGTTTTCCGAAACCGTCTGAAGTGCCTTTTCAGGGCTGATCACTTCTTCGAATACCTCCTGCTCCTCGGCCTTCATCACTCTCGGATAGTTATAAAGAACATCCGCCTCGTCACTCTTTACCATATAACCAAAACAATAAACAGGATACCCTGCACTTCCAAAATACGAACAGTTGAAAGGAAGGTAATCCCTTTGAATTCCTTTATATTTCAGCGTACACAGGAACTTTAAAACAACAATATCATCTTTAAGTTTATATGAGGACACCGCACAGGCAACAATTTCCGTATCCTTGTTTATCTTATCGGAAAAATCATAGGAATTAACATCCTTCTCAAATGCTTCTACGGCCTCTTTAACCGTAACTTCTTTATCCAGAAGTTTTACCTTTTCCTCACTTGAAATATCATAATCACCTATTTTTTCAAGTTTGCTGTCAGGAAAAATAGTTTCAAGAAAAGGAACTTCTAATCCGTTTTTGGTAAAATACTCCTCAACCCACAAACCTTTTTGCATTATAAAAATCCCGTTTCCTACAGGGCTCTGAGACTCAAAGAATATTTTTCTTTCTCCGTTAACAGTTTCAACTTCTTCTTCGGTATAAATTAAAAACTTTACATCCTCTTCGCCCGAAACAATGCTGTCTTTATAATCAGCAACTGACGGTATTTTATATTGAATTTCAGGATGTTCCTCGATATATTCTTTACGTAACTGTTTAGAATACTCAATTGCCTGTGAGCTGTCAATCACCCCTTCTGAAACCATTTCGGTAACCTTTTGATTTATTTCTTTTTCAATCGGTTCCATTTTGTTATTAAATTCCGTCTGCAATTCACGAAAACGTGCCCCATTAAATACCATTGCTTTTTCGTTTATGGTATGCTCCGGAAAAATATTACTTAATGCTCCCGAAAAATCATTATAAAAATCATTTGAATTCAGGAAAGGATAGTAGCTCCAGGTGTAATTATATACTTTTTCAGCATCTGTATCAAGTTTTACTTCCAAAAGATCACACTTGATGTTTTTATAATTGATGTTTTCTATTTTATCTATCTTTTTTATATCAGATACCGATAAAGTTTCACTACCTGTATTTTCACTGTCGATCTCATTGTCATTTTTTTTACTGCAGGAACTAACAGCCAATATTGACAATATCAATAAAAAACAAAGAAGCTTTTTCATTTTGCCCCCCCATTCTTATTTTTTTACAAACGCATGCCTTCAATACGGTTTAATTCTAACAGAATATACTTTAATCGTCAACTATAACGATTATGCATTCTCCTTCAGTGCCTTTGCAAGCTGGTCGGGACATGAGGTCGGCTTAAAACCGCAGGTTATTCCCTCAAGTCTCTTTATTACTTCATCAACGGGCATTCCTTCAACAAGGCTCGCAACACCTTTGGTATTTCCGTTGCAGCCGCCCATAAATTTTACATTCTTTACATATTTGACACCGTCACGCTCTTCGATATCGAAATCGATAGCCTGTGAACAGGTTCCGTGGGTCTTATAGGTCATGCTTCTTCCTCCTTATAATCTCTCAGCCATTTTCTTAAGCAGTCTCACATTATGTACTATCGCCTGCTTTTCAAACTGTGAGTAGTCCATATTTGCGGAGCCGTCCGCCTTATCCGAAATTGCACGGAGTACAAGGAAAGGAATATTGTTCAGGTATGCAACCTGAGCCATTGCGGCTCCTTCCATTTCTGTACACTTTCCGTCGAACCGGCTTACCAGATGATCCTTGCGAGCCTTGTCTGCAACAAACACATCTCCTGAAAGCACACGTCCGTGCCATATGCCGATTTCGGGATTGACCTCACTGCATACCTCTTCTGCAAGCTCTGCCATCTTTTCATCCGCAACAAAAACGGAGCAGTCCATCTGCGGGATGACTCCAAGGGGATAACCGAATGCGACCGCATCCATGTCATGCTGCAGGCAATCCGTGGAAATTACGATGTCGCCGATGTTTATCTGTGCATCAAGGGATCCGGCAACGCCTGTATTTATCAGAAAATCCACAGCATACTTATCAACAAGCATCTGGGTGCAGGCTGCCATGTTTACCTTGCCGATACCTGAACGGACAATGACACAGTCCTTGCCTGAAAGCTTTCCGGCATAGACTTTCCAGCGGCCGACATCTTCTATTTTTTTATCTTCCATCAGTGCAAAAAGCTCACGTACTTCGTCTTCCATGGCACCGATGATACCAATCTTTTTATACATTTAGGACACCTCATCCGCCTCACTGCGTTCGGCACCTTCTCCCTCGCCGGGTGGCATCGAACGGCTCTTCGCCAGAGGGGCATCGTAACGCTCCGCATTACGATAAATCTTCGCCATTCGATCATCCTCGCCGGGTGGCATCGAACGGCTCTTCGCCAGAGTGGCATCGTAACGCTCCGCATTACGATAATCTTCGCCATTCGATCATCCTCTAGGAGAAGGCTTTCAGCCATCATACCCATTAGGATTCTGCGACTGCCATCTCCATGTATCGCGGCACATGTCCTCAAGGTCCTTTTCCGCGGTCCAGCCGAGCACTTCGCGTGCCTTTTTGGGATCCGCATAGCACTCAGCGACATCTCCGGGACGGCGTGGTGCGATTTCGTAAGGAATCTTTATGCCGTTGGCTTTTTCGAATGCCTGTACCATATCAAGCACCGAATAGCCTGTTCCGGTTCCGAGGTTGAAGATTTCGGTTCCGGTATGGTTGTCGGCATATGCAAGCGCCGCAACATGTCCCTTTGCAAGATCGACTACATGGATGTAATCTCTTACTCCGGTTCCGTCATGTGTCGGATAATCATTTCCGAATACATTGAGGTGATCGCGCTTTCCGACTGCAACCTGAGCTATATAAGGGAAAAGATTGTTGGGAATTCCCTGGGGATCTTCACCTATCCTTCCCGACTCATGCGCTCCTACGGGATTGAAATAGCGGAGAAGAACAACACTCAGATCCTTATCCGCAGTTGCGGCATCGGTAAGTATCTGCTCCATCATCCACTTTGTCCAGCCGTAGGGATTGGTGCAAAAGCCTTTTTTTGTATTTTCTGTCAGGGGAACGTATTCGGGGTCCCCGTAAACCGTTGCCGAAGATGAGAAAATGAATTTGTTTACACCGTAAACCTTCATTACTTCAAGAAGACTGAGGGTGGTATCAATGTTGTTCCGGTAATATTTTACAGGCTTTGCAACGGACTCGCCTACTGCCTTAAGACCTGCAAAGTGGATTACAGCATCGATCTCCTGCTCGGAAAAAACCTTTGAAAGCGCCTCATTGTCAGCGACATTGATCTCATAGGCTTTAACCTCTTTTCCCGTGATCTCCTCTATTCTGTTGATTACCTCCGGCTTTGAATTGTCATAATTATCGCATATAACTACATCGTAACCGGCATTTAAAAGTTCGACTGCGGTGTGTGAGCCGATATATCCGGCACCGCCTGCAAGTAGTATTGCCATTGTATTTCTCCTTCGACAAAAACAATTACATATTTATCTCTTCTGTGCGACATTAAGTCTGATAAGCGAACGCTTGAGAGCTGCCTCGGCGCGCTGCATGTTTACATTGCCGCCTTCGCCGCCCGTAAGTCTTCTCTCTGCCCTGATCCTTGCCTCCTTGGCCCTGTTGATATCGATTTCCTCGGGCCACTCGCAGGCTTCGGAAAGGATGGTAACCTCGTCGGGTGCTATCTCGATGAAACCGTCCAAAAGCGCGGCTTCACGTACCTTTCCGTCCTGGTGGATCTTAAGTACGCCGGGGGCCACGATGGCGGTCAGGAAAATGTGACCGGCATAAACGCCTATGTCGCCCTCGGTAGTCGTAAGCTCAACCATCTCCGCATCCTCCTCAAGGAAAACACGGGTAGGGGAATAGATTTTCAATTTGAAATTCTGCATCGATACCTCTATTCGTAAATACGGCTCTTGCCCTTGCTGTCTTCAAATCTTGCGATTACATCCTCTATGCCGCCGGCATTAAGGAACATGCTCTCGGGAATCTCGTCATGCTTTCCTTCAAGTATTTCCTTGAAGCCCTGGATGGTTTCTGAAACAGGAACATATTTTCCGGGAAGACCGGTGAACTGTTCTGCAACGTTGAAGGGCTGTGAAAGGAAACGCTGAACCTTTCTTGCACGTGCAACGAGTATCTTTTCCTCTTCGGAAAGCTCGTCCATACCTAGAATTGCAATGATATCCTGAAGTTCTTTATAGCGCTGGAGTATCTCTTGAACTCCTCTGGCAACCTTGTAATGCTCCTCGCCTACCACTCTCGGATCGAGTATTCTCGAGGTGGATTCAAGAGGATCTACCGCGGGATAGATTCCAAGCTCGACTATCGAACGCGAAAGAACCGTTGTTGCGTCAAGGTGGGCAAAGGTTGTTGCGGGCGCGGGGTCGGTAAGGTCATCCGCAGGCACATATACTGCCTGAACGGAAGTGATCGAACCGTTCTTTGTCGAAGTGATTCTCTCCTGCAAAGCACCCATTTCTGTCTGCAGCGTGGGCTGGTAACCTACTGCAGAAGGCATACGGCCGAGAAGCGCGGACACTTCGGAACCTGCCTGGGTGAAACGGAAAATGTTATCGATGAAGAGAAGCACGTCCTTGCCGCCTTTGTCACGGAAGTACTCTGCCATCGTAAGTCCCGCAAGACCCACTCTCATTCTTGCCCCCGGCGGCTCGTTCATCTGACCGAACACCATGGTGGTCTTATCGATAACTCCGGATTCTATCATTTCATAGTAAAGATCGTTACCTTCACGGGTTCTCTCGCCTACGCCGGTAAATACGGAGTAGCCGCCGTGCTCGGTAGCGATGTTTGTGATCAGCTCCTGGATAAGCACCGTCTTGCCTACGCCGGCACCGCCGAACAGACC
>DFFN01000133.1 GCA_002369525.1 Lachnoclostridium sp. UBA3775
AGGCAAACATGAACAAGGCTCACCGCGACCGTATCGCTTTCATGAGAATATGCTCCGGCAAATTCGAAGCCGGAATGGAGGTAAACCATGTACAGGGCGGAAGGAAGGTCAAGCTTTCCCAGCCTCAGCAGATGATGGCTCAGGAAAGACACATAGTCGAGGAGGCCTATGCGGGCGACATTATCGGTGTTTTCGATCCGGGCATTTTCTCCATAGGCGACACACTGACCACTTCAAACGAAAAATTTGAATTTGAGGGTATCCCCACCTTCGCTCCCGAGCATTTTGCAAGATGCCGTCAGGCCGATACCATGAAACGCAAGCAGTTCATGAAGGGCGTCACCCAGATAGCCCAGGAGGGTGCGATACAAATCTTCCAGGAAGCCAATACCGGCATGGAGGAAATCATCGTCGGAGTTGTCGGTGTACTCCAGTTTGACGTTCTGCAGTACAGGCTTAAAAGCGAATACAACGTGGAAATCTCGCTTGAGCCTTTGCCTTATGAGCATATACGCTGGGTTTCAAATCCCGACAAATTCCCTCTTGCTTCCATAAACGGACCTTCCGACATGAAAAAGATCGTGGATCTCAAAGGAAATCCTCTTCTCATCTTCATCAACGCATGGTCGGTCGGCATGTGCTTGGACAGAAACAAGGGACTCGAGCTTGCCGAGTTCGGAAAGAATTAAAAAAAAGGGTCGACGGTCAAACCGCCGGCCCTTTTTTATGAGGAAGTAACTCTGATGTTTTCTTAGTGATGTGCAGTGCCTAAAACATTTAGCTTAGCAGGCTCGGCCGACAATTCCCTGTCCCTTGCGATAAAGAACAGCGCAATCGTGTCAGGGCCTACATGCGAACCGGTGCAAAGATCGTAGCTTGTGATTATCACATCCTTGACCTTTACCGCATTCCTTATCTCCTTGGCGCATTCGAGGGCTTCTTCATAGGCGTCGGCATGCGCGATGCCGACTATCTGCTCCTCGGGGTTCATGATATTTGAGATCAGCAGTCCCGTAATGGTCTGAAGGGATTTTCTTCTTCCCCTTACCTTGCCGAATTCAACGATAAAGCCGTCCTTGTCTCCGCGCAGTATCGGCTTGATATTTAAAAGGTTTCCTGCAATAGCCTTGTAGTTTTTGATTCTTCCGGTCCTTGCAAGATATTTAAGATTATCAACGGTGAAAAGTCCGTTCATCTTCGGAACGTCTCTTTCAATTCTGTCTGCAGTTTCATCGAGGCTCCTGCCTTCGGAACGCATCACGGAGGCATTTATAGCGTGCAAGCCCTGGCCGAGAGAAGCATTTTTTGCATCTACTATCCTTATCTTTCTTTCCGGGAACTCCTCCAAAAGCTCCTCTGCCGCAAGCCTTGCGGCATTATAGGTTCCGCTTATGCCGCTTGAAATGCTGATGTAAAGCAGGTCGCTGCCCTCTTCAAGCACTGTTTTGAAATAGTCGCAGAACTCCGCGGTATTTATCAGAGAGGTGCTTACCTTGGCTCCCTTTCTCATGGCATTATAGAATTTCGCACCCTCAAGCCTTTCTTCAAGAGGCGCAAGATCCGGGTTATAGCACTGTATTTCATTACCGTCAACAAGCTCTCTGAAGCTCAAAACTTCAATATCGTATTCTTTTGCGATCGCAGCGGGAATATTTCCGCCCGAGTCGATAAAAATCTTAAAACTCATGATCATCCTCCTGTATCCGCCTTATGTCTTATAGTATACGTGGTTTTCAAAACTATGTCAAGAGTTTTTCGATATTTTTTCAGGTATTAATTGTATCTATGACTGTCTGTTTTTAATTCTGTGCAGACAATTCCCAGAGCTCGTGCTGTTTTACATACTGTTCGTTTAAAAATGCAGTTGCTGCCTGAATTCCTTCCTCGCTGAAAGGAAATTCTGCGTTCTGTTTAAGATTATCTGCCGTTTTTGCAAAATTATAGGGGCCGGGCCAGTATACAAGCTCGAAATAGGCCTCTTTTTCTCCCTCTTCGCCCCTTTCCCTGCGTGACAGGCGGTAATTCATGTTTCCGCGGCTTCCGTAAAAGTCGGTCTTCTTATAAAAATTAAGCGCAAGAAAATCACTGCGTTCTATCGGTTTAGTTTCCATTGTATCTATCGTCCTTTTTTTAATATAAAATGGCCTTCCACGCTTCTGCCGGTAATTTTAAAGCCGAGCCCGGAAAGAAATGCAAGTCCTGCGGTATTGTCCTTCTTCACAAAAAGCTCCGGCTCATTGATATCCATCATCCCGCACAGTTCCATGGCTGCTTCAACAAGCATGCTTCCGTATCCCTTACGGCGTTCACAAGGCCTGATGGCATAACCGAAGGTCCCGATCTTTTTCGCCGTTTCGTCCTGCCTTAAATCAAGCATTCCGATAAGCCTGCCGTCACTTTCCCTGACATAAAGAAAAGTAAGAGAAGGACCGCCGCACACGTCCTCCCTTATTTCCTCTCCGTTTTCCGAAAATTCCTTAAAGTAGTCGCTTACGGCAGTCCTGTATTTCTCGCTGTAGTTTTCCAGAAGCATTACGTCATCCACGTTTATTCCTTGCGGCCTTTCTTGCCATTTTCACCTCGTACATTCTTTCGTCGGCCACTCTCATTATTCCTTCAAGGCTTTCAACCTTCGGATCGGCCACATAAAAACCGCAGCTGCATTCAACCACATACGGAAGCCCGCTGTCAAGATTATAGTCCGAAAGATATGCATGTATTTTCTCAACGAACTGTTCGCCGGCCGAATCATCTTCGCAGAAATCCATCATGAAATATTCGTCGCCGCCCGTCCTCGAAAGCACGGCTTTTCTGTTGCCGGCAGCATATTTCATTGCCTTTGCGATGGTTTTTATCGCGTTGTCACCCTCTTCATGACCGAAATTGTCGTTTACGAATTTCAGCCTGTCAAGATCGATTGCGACGGCAATTACTTTCTTTCCCTTTTCCTTTGCCCTCAGCAGCATCCTTCCCGCATCCCTGTAGAGGCCGAAACGGTTATGAAGCCCCGTTAGATTGTCGCTCACATACATGCTGTCAAGTTTGTTGATAAGGTTTCTCATCTCGCGTCTCATGCAGAAATCACCGATGGTATATGAAACCGTCGCCATCAGTGTACAGAGCATGGCAAGCTCATGTATGCACTTTGTTTCGTCAACTGCGGCAAAGCCAAGGACCATGTTCTGGTAGTAGCTCGGGACAAGGGTGATGAACACAGGCTCGTCCCCTGCATTGTCAAACATGTTACGCAACAGGCTCTTGGTCTTCACCTCATAGCACTGGTATCCTTTTTCGTTTTCCCTCCAGCTGTAGCAGACAAGCTCGTTGGAATATATGTCCCTGCCGACCACCTGATCTATGCTGTCCCTCATTTCGCTTTCGTTGAAATTGATCACATCCTTATTTACATAGTAATCAAACCACGAAAACCTGAAGCTGCCGAGGTATTTGAACATGATGCCGAAAATATCGTCAATCTGCTTCACGGAAGCGAAGTCCCTCGTCATGTCGATGTGGTAGGAATTGAAAAGGTCTCTGTCATTAACCATGTTATTCATGGTTTTATAGAAGCTGTTAAAGCCCAGCTCGTTATTTTCCACGCAGCCGCAGCTCTGTCCAAGCACCAGCTCGGGTTCAAGATAGATGAGCTTTTCGGTCTTTTCCCCGTCGGCTGCCAAAACTGCGATGTCAAGCGCTTTTACTCCCGAGTATTTTATCGCCCTGCGGCATGTCGTAAGGGACGGAATGTATACCTGGCCCTCCCTTATGCCGTCAAAGCCTGCCACAAGACAGTCATCGGGAACCCTTACGCCGATTGAATTCAGGTAGGCAATGACCTCTATTGCCATTATGTCATTTGCACACACTACAGCCTCGGGAACCCCGTCGGCCTCCACCATGTCCTTTATGACCTCCACGGCCTTGATATAAAATTCACCATAGCCTATTCTTTTCGGTTCAACCGGTATATTGTTCTCCTCAAGAACCTTTATATAGGCTTTGATTCTTTCTTCCGACTGACGGTTTCCTTTGAAACCGCTGATAAAATTCACCTTTTTACAGCCGTGATGCTCGACTATATGTCTCACCACAAGCTCCATGCCCGAGGTATCGTCATATCTTACGCACGAGCATTCATCCTCGCTATCATCAACGTCGATAACCGGAATTCCCTTATCCGTTGCCCTTTTGACAAGCTCCTTTTTGATATCATCATTCAGGAAGCTTTCTCCCATGATGATCAGGGCGTCGAAAACATCGATCTCATGCCCGAAAAACACCGAGGATTCGCCTCTGATGACACTCTGCTCGATTTTTTCCGTCTGGTTGAAACGCAGCTTGGTAGCAAGGCTGTGAAAAATCACCACATTGCAGTCAAGCTCCCTGGCACGTTCCTTTATTCCCTGAATAATGGTACCGTGAAGCTGACCATCGTTTCCGCTTACAAACACACCTATGTTTTTTCTTTTACCTGCCATCGTAAACCCCTTTTATCCGAGAAGATCAAGCTCCTCAAGCCATACGGCCGAGCTTGCATCACTCGGCATTCTCCAGTCACCGCGAGGTGAAAGGCATATGCTTCCGACCTTCACGCCGTCAGGCATGCAGCTGCGCTTGAACTGCTGGCTGAAGAAACGTCTGTAGAAGGTTTTAAGCCATTTGAGTATAGTCTCGTCATCGAATTCATCCTTAAAAGCCCTCTGCGCCATCCTGTAGATTTTGGAGGGCGTGAATCCGAAACGCATCATATTGTAAAGGAAGAAATCGTGAAGTATATATGGTCCGACCACGTCCTCTGTTTTCTGTGCGATAACTCCGCTCTCATCGGGAGGCAGAAGCTCGGGGCTTATCGGCGTATCGATTATGTCCTTAAGCGTTGCGGCGCTGCCCTCGAAAACGTCATACTCGCTGATACTGTCTATCATCCACTTGATAAGAGTCTTAGGAATGCTTGCGTTAACCCCGTACATGCTCATCTGGTCGGCATTGTAGGTACACCATCCAAGTGCAAGCTCGGAAAGATCCCCCGTACCGACAACAAGACCGCCGACCTTGCCGGCATAATCCATCAGCACCTGGGTACGCTCCCTCGCCTGAAGGTTTTCATAGGTCACCGAATGGTCGTTAAGATCATAGTCGATATCCCTTGCATGAATCGTACAGGCTTCCTTAATGTTGATCTCCTTTGAAGTGATTCCGAGCGTTTCCATCAGCTTCAGCGAGTTATTATAGGTCCTGTCGGTTGTTCCGAAAGCAGGCATCGTGATTCCGTGCACATCCGTAAGCGGCCTGTCGAGCTCCCTTACGGCCTGAACGCAGACAAGAAGCGCAAGGGTCGAATCAAGTCCTCCCGAAACGCCGACGACAGGCTTTGCGCCCGTACACTTAAGCCTCTTTACGAGTCCTGCGACCTGCATTTCAAAAATATTCATGCAGCGCTTATATCTGTCGGCTTTGGCCGAGGGAACGAAGGGCATGCGGTTAAGCCTTGCAAAATCGCCCTCGCATTTCAGAAGCTCCTCGCTGTTTATTTCTATGTAACGGTATTTTTCATTCGAGGCATACATTGCCGCCGTATCCTTGAAGCTCTTGTTAAGCATACGGTCATGTATCGATTTTCCGATATCGATATCGGCGGTTATCATGTAGTCCGAATCCACCAGCTTTTCGTTTTCCTTTATTATGCTGCCGTTCTCGGCAATTACCGAATTTCCCGAAAAGATCAGGTCTGTCGTGGATTCCGTGCTTCCCGCGGAAGTATATACATAACCGCAGAGATTTCTTGCGGACTGCCCCGCAACAAGCTGCCTGCGGTATTCCCTCTTGGCGATAGTTTCATTGCTGGCCGAAAGATTAAGTATCAGTTCGGCACCGCCGAGGGCAAGCATGGTGCTCGGAGGAAGCGGAGTCCACAGATCCTCGCAGATTTCAATTCCGAAATTCACGCTTCCGTTGATACCAAAGATCAGGTTACGGCCTATCGGGATTTCATAATCTTCCTTATGGAAAATCTCAAGCTCTGAGGCACTTATGCTCTCTCTCTTAAGCTCCGAGCCCGAAGAAAACCATCTTTTCTCGTAAAATTCCGAATAGTTCGGAAGAAAAGTTTTGGGAACTAAGCCGTAAAGCTTTCCGTTCCTTATCACACACGCACAGTTATAAAGCTGTCCGGCGATCTTTACCGGGGCGCCGACCACTATGATGAGCTTATGCCTTCTGCTTGCCATCACGAGCCTTGATACGGCCTCCATGCTTTTTGCAAGCAGGGAATTCTGGAAAAACAGGTCGGCACAGGTATAGCCGGTTATCGAAAGCTCGGGGAAAACCACAATATCCGAGCCTGTGGCCTCAGCCTCAAGTATTTTAGTTGATATTTCCTGAATATTAAAATCGGTATCGGCTACCTTAATGTTCGGAACAGCCGAGGAAACCCTGATGTAATCGTACATATCGTACCTCACTGAAAAAAGAGATTGAAAAAAGAAAACGCAGGCGAACCTGCGTTTAAATCTTTTTTTAATAATAAGGAGAATGAACGGTATCGAATTGCTTCGATATCTTTGTTGTCTTTATGATACAACAAGAATATTGACTTTTTATGTCACTTTTGTAACAATTCGGTGAACTTTTGGTTCATAATTCGTTCATATTTGCAAATCTGCTTATTCGTCCTTATCTTCTGCAGCATCCTTGAGTTCTTCCGCAAGTTCTTCTACCTTATCTGCTGCTGCATCCGTTGCATCGTCTGCTGCATCTTCGAAATCGTCGTCAAGATCGTCAAAATCAAAATCCTCAGCCTCTTCAGCCTTCTTGTTCTGAAGATACTTGTAGACACCTACTCCTGCCGCAGCACCGATTGCCAATCCCAAAAGTGTTCTTTTTTTCATTACTGTTACCTCCATAAGATAAGTTATTAATATTTTTACGGAAGATCACTCCTCCGTTTTTTTCATTTCGGAACTCCATGCGAAGTTCATTGCCGAAAGACCGAGGTCGCTGAATTTTTTCTGTTCCCTCGTCTTTCTCTCTGCCTCTTCAGACAGCCTTGCTTCTTCCCTGGCCTTTCTTTCCTCTTCGGCCTTCAGCAAGGCATTTACCTTTTCTTTCTCGGCATTAAGCTCTTCTATCTTTTTCTCAAGCTCCTCCGTCTTAACTGAAAGCGCTTCCTTTTCGATCGCAAGGGCGAGCTTTTCTTCTTTTATCTGCTGTTCCTTTTCCTCGCTCTCGGTCCTGAAACGGTCTTCCTCGAGACGGAGCCTTTCCCTTGCTTCCTTCTGGCCTTCTTCTATTGCGCTCAGACGGTCCTTGATGCTTTTGAGCTCATTCTCCTTCTGAGTAAGTATCATGTTTTTCTTTTCAAGCAGCTCGCTTTTTTTATCAAGCTCTTCGTTTTTCCTTACGGTTTCCTCATATTTTCTTCTGGTCTCCGCTTCCTCTTCGGCTCTTTTTTCTTCACGTATCGCAGTGATCACTGCGCTTGCCGCTGCCCTGGTAAGCCTTTCTTCCTTCTTGGCATCGTTTTCGCTGTCGGGTCCGTCCTCAAGCTTAAGCTTTTCAGCAGCGATGATCTTTTCTTCAAGCTCGGAGGTCAGAAGAGCAAGCTTTTCAAAAGCGGCGCTCATTGCATTGACCTTTGTATCGATCATTTCCTCGCGTTCACGAAGCTTGTTCTCAAGATACGGAGACATTTCATAAGGAACCTGCTTTTCAACCGTATAGTTTTCGACGCTTATCTCGTTCTGTCTTACGTTCATACCGAAATAACAGAACATGAAGATTCCGGCTGCAAGCATTATATAGCCTATTCTATCATCGAGCGACAAACCGAGCTTTTCAAAAACGCCCGTTCCGGTCAGTACACCGAAGACTGCGATCAAAGCTCCGACCGCCATGCCGAAAATCGCGAACCTGTTGGTAACACGCTTAGAAACTATATTCTGTCTTTCTTCAGTCACTGTTTTGGTAGCTATGCTGTCCACAATGTCCGAATTATCGCTCATCCATACCTCCACGCCGTCGGATGACGGCTCTTCCTTACATAAAACGTTCTTTAAAATAGTACCACATTTCAGCAGAAATTCCAAGCAGAAATTCAAGCTTTTCAAAAATTATTATATAAAACATCATACAAATGGAAAAAAACATTGCAATTTTCTTTGTTTTGTTTTAGATTAATAAGTATAAAACCATTACAGGAGGTGCATTTGTGAAATTACATGTAAACCAGCTCGGTTATTATCCGCAGGGCATCAAACAGGCAGTGCTTGAAAAGACTGAAGACCTTTCCTTACCCGTAGTTTTAAAAAACAAAGACGGACAGATCCTTATGTCCTTCGATTCCCCTTCCTTTACACAGGATGAGGCTTCGCAGACGGTTTCTGCGATACTTGATTTTTCATCCCTTGATCAATGCGGAAAGTATTTCTTTGCACTTCCCGACGGTACCGAAATTCCCGTCGAAATAAAATACGATCCCGCAGACAAACTTTTTATCGATGCGCAGAAAATGTTTTATTTCCAGCGCTGCGGCACAGAGCTTGAAAGCAGATACGCAGGCATATATGCCCATAAAGCCTGCCACACCGCAAAAGTCAGATATTTAAATGAAGACAGGGAAACCGAATGCTGCGGCGGATGGCATGATGCCGGTGATTACGGCCGCTATGTAACGGCCGGAGCAGTTGCGGTCGGACATCTGCTCTATGCATTTGAGCTTGCCCCCGAAGCTTTTGGGACCGCTCTCAACATTCCCGAAAGCGGAAACGGAATTCCCGATATACTGAACGAAGTAAAATATGAGCTCGACTGGTTCCTTAAGATGCAGGAAGCGGACGGCAGCGTGCATCACAAGTGTACCTCCATGCATCACACCGATTTCCTGATGCCCGAAAACGATCCCCTGCCCTTTATCATCACTCCGATCAGCTCTCTTGCGACGGCTGATTTTGCCGCTGCTGCGGCCATGGGTGCAAGGATCTATAAAAAATATGACGCAGGCTACGCAGCAAAGCTTGCCGATGCTGCAAAGCGCGCAGGCGAATGGCTTCTTGACAATCCGGAATTTCTCTTTAAAAACCCCGACAATGTATATACCGGCGACTACCGTGACGTCAGGGATACAGACGAAAGATTCTGGGCCGCAGCCGAGCTTGCAAGGCTTGACGGCGACAAACGTTTTCTTGACATAGCGGTCAAAGGAATCCAAAACAGGGAATTTTCTCTTACCGGACTCGGCTGGGAAGAGGTCGGCGGACTCGGTACGCTCTGCATTCTTTCCGATAACGCTGCTTTCTTTGGCAGGGATATATATGAAAAAGCAAAAGATATCTGGCTTGGCGCCGCAGGCTATTTCAAAGACATCACCATGAGCAATCCCTACAGTACGGCAATGAAGCCCGAGGAATTCCAGTGGGGAAGCAATCTCGAGGTGCTTTCAAAGGCTATCATTCTAAACTATGCCGGAAGGCTCTCGGGCAAAAAGGAATTTATCAATGCTTCAGTAAGGCAGCTTGATTATATTCTCGGCGCAAATCCTCTCGACCAGAGCTATGTGACGGGCTACGGCACAAAGCCTCTGATGGATCCTCACAACCGCCCTACCGTGGCAGACAACATCACGGATCCGATTCCCGGTTTTGTTTCCGGCGGTCCCAACCGCAACCGTGCCGACCAGGAAGTAAAAGAGCAGATCCCCGAGGGAACTGCTCCTATGAAATGCTTTATTGATGACTGGAAATCATATTCCACAAACGAAATTACCATTTACTGGAATTCTCCGCTCGTCTTACTTCTGGCACTGCTCTTTGGCGAGTTTGACGATCCTGCTCGTGCCTAAGCGGTCGGCTCCGGCTTTGATCATTTCTTCCGCATCCGAAAGCGAAGAAATGCCGCCTGCGGCCTTAACCCCGACTCCGGGCGAAGAATATTTTCTGAGTAATCTGACATCCTCCACGGTCGCTCCCGCTTTTGAGAAGCCCGTGGATGTTTTTATATAATCCGCCCCGGACTCATTTACAACGGAGCACATCAATATTTTTTCTTTTTCGTCAAGAAGGCAGGTTTCAATTATCACCTTAAGGGTTTTTCCCGGCACCGCGTTCCTTACGGCCTTTATCTCATTAAGCACATATCCGCTGTTGCCTTCCTTCAACGCGCCGATATTTATGACCATATCGATCTCGTCGGCTCCGTCTGCAGCTGCCTCGCGGGCCTGAAAAACCTTAGCAGCGCTTGTTTCATAGCCGCAGGGAAAACCTATCACGGTACATATCTTCACCCTTCCTTTCGCATACTCCTTCGCTCTTTTAACAAAGGATGACGGAATGCAGACGGAGGCCGTGGCATATTTTATGCCGTCGTCAATTATCTCCTTTATCTGCTCCCATGTGCTTTCGGGTTTAAGAAGGGTATGGTCGCATTTTTTCAGTATCTCATTTACATCCATTCACATAACCCCCAGATGCTCAAGCAGTATCTTAACGCCTATTCCTATCAGTATCACTCCTCCGGCGATCTGTGCGATTCTGCGGTTCTTAGCGCCGAATTTCGCCCCGATGGATATACCGCAGAATGAAAAGACGAAGGTAATGCAGGTTATTATCAGCGCTCCGAGAAAAACGTTTGCATTTTTGCCGGCGTCGATTATTTTTACCGGTACTACGGAAAAAGTGATTCCGACAGCAAGGGCATCTATGCTTGTTGCCACTGCCATGGCAAACATTGTTTTTATGCCCATCCCGGGGCTCACCTTTTCTTCCTTTTTGTTTAAAGCCTCAAGCAGCATGTTAAGGCCGATAAGACCCAGAAGAATGAAGGCTATCCAGTGATCATAATTTTCGATCAGATGGCTGTGATTTTTGCCGAGGAAATAACCTATGACGGGCATGAGGCCCTGAAACACACCGAACCACAGTCCGGCAAGAAGGTTATCGCTCAGTCTGGTATTTTTTATTGCAAGTCCCTTGCAGACCGAAACCGCAAAAGCATCCATTGACAG
>DFFN01000222.1:0-451 GCA_002369525.1 Lachnoclostridium sp. UBA3775
ACTTAGCATCGATTACGTATCTGCCGGAGATCAGGTCGAAGTCTGAATCGAATTTGGCAACATCATTTACAAAGTTCTTAACCTTATCTATTGAGTTAAGCATGATCTGAATTGTTTCCATAAGTAGTTTCCTCCTCTAAATAACTTTTCTACATAGTATTTTACTTATATTTCCGTTAAATGTCAATACATCAAAGGAATTTTTTATTATGAACAATCTTTTTAACAAAAAAGTTGCTTTCCTTTCCCTGGGATGCAAGGTAAACGCTTATGAAACAGAGGTTATCAGGCAATGTTTCCTGTCCTACGGAGCCGTTGCCGTGGATTTTAAGGAAAAAGCAGATATATATATCGTCAATACCTGCACGGTAACAAATATCGCAGACAGGAAATCAAGGCAGATGCTTCACCGCGCCAGGGCTTTGAACCCTGATGCGGTGGTTGTGGCGGC
>DFFN01000222.1:489-8634 GCA_002369525.1 Lachnoclostridium sp. UBA3775
AGTTGTGGCGGCCGGCTGCTATGTTCAGGAAAGCGCAAAAGAGCTTGAAAATGATGATACGGTCAATGTGCTGATAGGAAACAGGCTTAAAAACAAGGTTGCCGATATTGTAAATAATTATCTGGAAAAATGCCTTGATGATCCCTTGTATATCACAAAAAAAATCACCGTAATGAATGATGACGAGGAGGATTATGAGGAGCTTACAACGATTTCCGACTATAAAAACCTCCGCGTTGACATAAAGATACAGGACGGCTGCAACCAGTTCTGTTCGTATTGCATAATTCCGTACGCCAGGGGACGGATAAGCTCAAGAAAACCCGAAAGCGTGATAAACGAAATAAAAGGTCTTGCAGAAAAAGGCTTTAAGGAAGTGGTCCTTACCGGAATCCACCTTTCAAGCTATGGTCTTGAGGATTATTCGTCAAGGGAACAGGCGGCGTTAAGAACCGATGACGGAAGCATGCCCTTGCTAAAGCTTATCGAACAGATTGCCGGAATCGACGGCATAGAAAGGATACGCACGGGCTCTGTGGAGCCGAGGATAATCACCGAAGAGTTCGTAAAAAGACTTTCGGAATGCACAAAATTCATGCCGCATTTCCATCTGTCGCTTCAAAGCGGAAGTGACGGAGTGCTAAAGCGCATGAACAGGAAATATGATACGATGGCCTATGAAGCGGCCTGCGATCTTTTGAGAGAATACTACTACAAACCTTCGATCACGACGGATATTATCGTCGGATTTCCGGGCGAAACCGAGGAGGAATTCTGCGAATGTAATGAATTTGCAAAGAAAATCGGGTTTTCCGCAATACATATCTTTCCGTATTCCGTCCGTAAGGGGACAAGAGCGGCCGATATGCCCGGACAGCTTGACAATAATGTCAAGGGCGACAGGGCAAAGAGGCTTTCCGAAACCGAAGAAAAATTAAGGCTTGAATATGAAAGTTCATTCGACGGGGAATACAGAAGCGTGCTTGTTGAAGAGATAAACGAAATTGAGGGAGTCAGATATGCCGTCGGTCATACAGAGGAGTATGTAAAAACCATGTTTGTCAGTGAAAACGAGTCTCCCGGAAGCATCGTTCCCGTTAAAATGAGCAGGCAGAGATTAAATAATACAATATTGTCCGAATGCTGAATAAATCTCAATATTTCCTTGAAATTTTGACGCTAAAATGGTATCATATATTTGTGAAATTTTGTTTTCCCGGCAGCTGCCGGAGAAAGGATGAGTCATGCCTACACAATATTTTGAAGTTGAAAAAAGAGAAGAGCATTTCGTAAGGGATGTGCTTTCTACTGTATATGTCGCACTTGTTGAAAAAGGCTACGATCCCGTAAGCCAGATCGTGGGTTATCTGATGAGCGGAGATCCTACCTATATCACCAGCCACATGGGTGCCAGAAATCTGATTGCAAAGGTTGAAAGAGATGAGCTTATAGAAGAGCTTCTGAGGGATTATATCGAAAAGAATCTGAAATAGAGGACATATGCTTAGAATACTGGGACTTGATTACGGTTCTGTGACGGTAGGAGTTGCGTTAAGCGATCCGCTTCTTATCACCGCACAGGGCATAGAAACGATAAGAAGAAAACATGCAAATAAGCTCAGGCAGACCTTTGCAAGGATTGAAGAGCTGATAAGCGAAAAGGATGTCAACCTCATAGTCCTGGGCTATCCGATTAAGCTTGACTCCGAAGCCGGAACAAGGGCAAAGGAGACAGAGGAGTTTGCGGAAGCCTTAAAGAGAAGGACGGGACTTGAGGTAGTGCTCTGGGACGAGAGGCTTACGACGGTAAGCGCACACAGGTATCTCGACGAGGCCGGACTTGATCATAAAAAGAAAGCCGAAGTTGTTGATACGGTTGCTGCCGGAATAATCCTGCAATCCTATCTCGACTATCTTGCAAACAATCCGGACAAGAAGGCGGAGCTTGAAAAAAATATACAGTGAAGATTGGAAAAGAATAATGGAAGACAAGGTTAAATTTATAACAGATGACGGCGAAGAGGTTCTGTTTGAGGTTATCGAACAGGCAAGGATAGGCGGGTTTGATTATCTTCTTGTGACTGAAGACTATGAAAACAGTGACGAGGCCTATATACTTAAAAAGCTTACTGACGATAAGGATGATGTTATCTACGTAATGCCTGACGATGACATGGAGCTGGATGCGGTTTCAAACTATTTTTCCTCTTTGCTTGATGATATCGACATTGAGGTTTGATAATGAGCAACAAATTCAAAATTATTCCTTTGGGCGGTCTTGAACAGATCGGAATGAACATTACTGTCTTTGAATACGGTGATTCGATCGTGGTTGTTGATTGCGGGCTTGCTTTTCCCGACGATGACATGCTGGGCGTGGACCTGGTTGTTCCGGATGTGAGCTACCTTAAGGAAAATATTGCGAAAGTCAAAGGATTTTTTATCACGCACGGACATGAGGATCATATCGGTGCGCTTCCTTATGTTTTGACGGATGTTAATGTTCCCATATACGGAACCAAACTTACTCTCGGAATCATAGGACATAAGCTTGAAGAACACGGATTGCTTGAAACTGCCGATTTAAGGCTTGTGACCTTCGGTGATGTGATCGATGCGGGCAGTCTGAGCGTTGAATTTATAAGGACCAACCACAGCATTTCGGATTCTGCGGCTCTGGCAATCACTTCGCCTGCGGGCGTAGTCCTTCATACAGGTGATTTTAAAGTCGATTTTACACCGGTTTTCGGTGATGCGATCGATCTGCAGCGCTTCGGAGAGCTCGGAAGGGAAGGTCTGCTTGCGCTGATGGCCGACAGTACCAATGCAACCAAACCGGGAATGACAATGTCAGAAAGAACCGTCGGAAAAACATTCGACACGATTTTTTCGGACAATATCAGCTCCAGGATAATCGTTGCAACCTTTGCTTCAAATGTTGACAGGGTTCAGCAGATCATAAATTCCGCCCATAAATTCGGCAGGAAGGTCGTGATCGAAGGAAGAAGCATGGTTAATTACATAATGACCGCTGCCGAGCTCGGCTATCTCAATCTTCATGACGGGATAATCATTGATACCGAGGATATGGGCAGTTATCCGCCCGAAAAGCTTGTGATAATCACTACGGGCTCCCAGGGAGAGTCCATGGCGGCGCTTTCAAGAATGGCAGCGAGCCTTCATAAAAAGGTTTCGATAGGACCCGGAGACGTTGTCATCTTTTCATCAACCCCGATACCGGGCAACGAAAAAAATGTTTCAAAGGTTATTAACGAGCTCTCAATAAAGGGCGCCAAGGTTATTTTCCAGGATACCCATGTGTCCGGTCATGCCTGCCAGGAGGAACTCAAGATAATATATACCCTGCTTAAGCCCATGTATTCCATACCCATCCACGGTGAGTACAGGCATCGTAATGCCCAGAAGGAGATTGCGGTTTCCCTTGGCATGGAAAAGGAAAGGGTTATAATGCTGAAATCCGGGGATGTGCTTGAGCTTTCGAAGGAAAAGGCGGTTATCTCCACACATGTTGCTGCAAAGCAGAGGCTTGTTGACGGACTCGGTGTGGGAGATATAGGAAATGCTGTATTAAGGGACAGACAATATCTTTCGGAAAACGGACTTGTTGTTGTTTCGATGGCTGTATTTGAGGGCAGTGCCGTGCTTGCCAACGGACCCGAGATTCTGACCAAGGGCTTTGTTTATGTCAAGGAGTCCGAGACTTTGCTTGAAGAGGCAAAATTTGTTGCCAATGAAGCCTTTGAATACAGTATGGCCCACGGCTATACAGACATGAACCGTGTGAAGAATGAAATAAAACAGGCTCTCGCGGATTTCTTCTGGAAGAGCATGAAGAGACGTCCGATGATACTCGCGGTAATACTGACAGTTTAACGGAGAGAAAATGGCCGGAGCAAAGAAGGAAAAAAAGAACAAGCTTGCGCTGAATCTGGCAAGCGGCATGCTCAGATTCGTTATCGACATTGCGGTATATGCGGTCGCGATCATTGCTTTTGTCTACATAACGAGATATGCCTACAATTTCTGTTACCAGATTTTCGGAGATGCCTCGGTAAATGATGCTTTACATGCAAAGACCATGACTGTTGTTATTGAAGAAGACGAAAGCCTGATGGATGTTGCAAGGATGCTTGAGGACAATGACCTGATACTCAACAGATATTCCTTCTATGCAAAGCTTAAGCTTGAAAAAGTGGAGCCCAGGGCGGGACAGTACGATCTGAGTTCCGATATGGACTATTCCGAAATAATAAAAGTTATTAAGTGATTGGAAGCTGAAATGGATCTTACAGACGGTTATATCAGCTCATTCGAACCTGAGCTTGACATAAATTTGAAGGAAATAGAAAAATACGGAATTGACAACGGGGTGCCGATCATACGTTTATCGTCACGATCGGTGCTCAGATTCCTGATAAAAAGCCGAAAACCGGGGCGTATTCTTGAAATAGGTACTGCCATCGGTTTTTCTGCGTGCTATATGGCAAATTACTCTGAACCGGGTACAAGGATAAAAACAATAGAAAAAATGCCTGAAAGAGCAAAAATTGCCGCAGAAAACATAAAAAAAACAAATAATAGTGATATAATAAGCATATATGAGGGCGATGCCTGTGAGATCATGGAGAAAATGTGCGAAGAAGGAGAAAAATTCGACTTTGTTTTCATGGATGCGGCAAAGGCCCAGTACGGTAATTATCTGAAATATATCAGAAAACTGCTTGTCAGTGACGGGATACTGCTGACCGACAACATTCTGCAGGAGGGTTCGGTTGCACAGTCGAAATTTTCCGTTGCGAGAAGGGACAGGACGATCCACCAGCGCATGAGGGAATTCCTCGATGAGATGATGAGGTCGGATGAGTTTAATTCGATGATAGTCCCGGTCGGCGACGGTATGCTGATAAGCACGATAAACAGGTGACAAAATGGAAAAAGCAAAAAAACCGGAGCTTCTGCTTCCCGCCAGCAGCCTTGAAGTGCTTAAGGTTGCCGTGGATTACGGAGCGGATGCGGTATATATCGGCGGTGAGCTGTTTTCGCTCAGGGCAAATGCCAGAAATTTTTCCGAGGAGGACATGGAGGCAGGAATAGCCTATGCTCATGAGCACGGGAAAAAGATCTATGTGACCATGAACATAACAGCCCATAACGATGATATCGAAGGAATAAAAGCCTATATCGGAACGCTTAACCGTCTTAAGCCGGATGCCGTGATCATCTCGGATCCCGGAGTGTTCACGCTTGCAAAGGATGATCTTGATCCGGAGATCGATATCCATATCAGTACCCAGGCCAATAATGTAAATTATCTGACCTTTGAGTTCTGGAGAAAAATGGGCGCAAGACGTGTCGTAACAGGACGCGAGCTGTCTCTTAAGGAAATAAAAGAGATCAGGGAGCATATTCCCGATGATTTCGAAATCGAAACCTTTGTGCACGGTGCCATGTGCATTTCGTATTCCGGAAGATGTCTGTTAAGCAATTTCATGACGGGACGCGATGCAAACAAGGGTGAATGCACACATCCGTGCCGCTGGAAGTATACCCTGATGGAGGAAAGCAGACCGGGAGAATATTTTCCCGTTTATGAAAACGACAGAGGAACATATATATTCAATTCAAAAGATCTGTGCATGATAGAACATATTCCGGAGCTTGTTAAAGCCGGCATCGACAGCTTTAAGATAGAGGGCAGGATGAAGACGGCACTGTATGTCGCAAGCGTTGCAAGGACCTACAGGAAAGCTCTTGATGACTATTTTGAAAGCTCTGAAAAATATGAAAAAAATATGGACCGGTACAGGGAGGAAATCTCTAAATGTACTTACCGTAATTTCACGACGGGCTTTTTCTTCGGCAAACCCGGGAGCGATGCGCAGGTTTATGACAACAATGTATATTGCAGGAATTATATATACCTCGGAATAGCTGAGGAAATAAAGGATGACGGATCCTTTGTGCTGATGCAGAGAAATAAGTTTTCGGTCGGCGATGAAGTCGAACTGATGGAATTCGCCGGAGAAAATCATGTATCGAAGGTGCTCGGAATGTGGGACGATGAGGGCAATGAGATCGATTCATGCCCGCATCCCAAGCAGATGATAAGAGTTAAGCTTTCGCACGTGCCGGAGCGCGGCAATATAATACGCATTAAAGAAGCTTAGTCGGAGGACAGGGATGAATAAGAAGACCATTATTATCCTGATTGTTCTTGTGATACTCGGAGGCGCCGCCTTCGGAGGTTATAAGTATTACAGGTATTACATGAAGGAACACCAGCCGAACAATAACCTTCCCGATCTTGAGGATGAGGTGATTCCGACACCGAAAACACCTTCTCCGATTATCAAAAAAAAGACAGAGGAGGAACTGGCAAAGGGCAAGGAACCCGAATTTAAAGATGTAAAAGCAGATGCATCAAGCCTTTATCCGACGCTGAGCGGAAAACATGAGCCGATATGGGATGAATACGAATCATTCCCCATAGATATACTTGCAAGCGGAAGAACTGAACTTAATGCTTCCTACAAGCTTATCTGGGCAAAAAAATTCCTTTATATCCAGGTAACCGTAATGGACAATACCAGGGATACGAGCGGAGAGAAGTACAGTTCTCAGGATTCGGTTGAGTTTTTTGTTAACGAAGACGGAAAGAAAAATGCTACTCTTCATGTCGGAGACGCTCATTACATAGTAAACCGTGACAATGTAAGGTCCATCGGTTTCGGTGCGGACGAGAAGTTTGAGTCTGTGACATACGAACTCGAATCGGAGCCCGATGCCGACGGAAACAAGGTAAGCACCGGTTATGTTGTCGAAGCGATCATACCTTTAATGACCGTCAAGGCTTCAAAGAACAATTCGATAGGCTTTGACATACAGGTCAACAATGCCTATGACGGAAAGCTGATAAGCGTATATAAATGGGCAAGCAATTACCTTTATACCTTCCAGAATTTTTCCGCTGTAGGAACTCTGGTATTTAAGTAGGGAGGAGCTGAAATGAAAAAGAATAAAAAAAATATTCTGCTGGGGCTTATCCTTATGACACTGACCATAAGCATCTGTCTGGTAAGCTTTAAGACAGCCTTTGCGGATATCGACGATCCGGATAATCCTGCCGGAAACGAAACTCCGATACCGGCAGAAAACACTAATACCCCGGTACCGGTAGACACCGATACGCCGACTCCGGTTCCTGCAACCGAAACTCCGGTGCCCGCGACCGCAACACCGACTTCGGAACCTGTTACGGCAACGGAAACTCCGGTGCCCGCGACCGCAACACCGGCTCCCGCGACCGCAACCAACACTCCGGTACCCGCTACAAATACGCCGGTCCCGACAAAAGCTCCCGTAATTACGAAGGCACCGACCAAAGCTCCGGTCCCGACAAAATTTCCTTATGTTACGGTAGTTCCTCCGGAAGACGATACAACATATCCGGCGCCCCGGGCAAAATCGAACAAGAGCGTCGAAGTAAAATCTCATTCGGTAATAAAGGTTGACGGAATAATTGAAGAGCTCTGGGGCAAAATAGAAGCAATTCCCGTTAAGAATATAGCATGGGGCGATGACGGAGCGACCGGAAGCTTTAAGGTATACTGGGATAAATCACAGCTGTATATACTTGTTGAGGTTTCGGATTCGACTCCCGATACAAAGGCTGAGAAATTCAGCCGCAAGGACTGTGTGGAAATTTTCATAAGCGAAAAAGGCGATAATCATACGGATTATACTGACGGTGACTGTCATTTTAAAATCAGCCGTACGGGAGAGGTTGAATACGGCAATAATGCAAATGAAAATTCCATGGATTTCAAGATCATCAATGATGAAAACGGTTATAAGATGGAAATAGGAATCCCTTTTACATCAATATCGCCCGCATTCGGCTCAAAACTCGGTTTTGATATAAGAATCAACGATTCAAAGAATGACCAGTACAGGGATTTCATGACTCAGTGGAGTGATACCACGATGTATACCTACAGAGATATTTCAAAGGTAGGAAGCCTTATATTAAAATAAAAAA
The DNA here is from genome assembly GCA_002369525.1 of Lachnoclostridium sp. UBA3775. Lineage (GTDB taxonomy): Bacteria > Bacillota > Clostridia > Lachnospirales > Lachnospiraceae > UBA3775. The sequence continues at coordinate 8,549 of DFFN01000222.1, forward strand.
AAGGAAACCCGAAAGAGTTTCCCTTAATGCAGGCAGTGGGACTTGAACCCACACGAAGTTGCCCCCGGCAGATTTTGAGTCTGCTG
>DFFN01000204.1 GCA_002369525.1 Lachnoclostridium sp. UBA3775
TTGACCACGGTAAGACCACGCTGGTCGACGGCATGCTCCAGCAGAGCGGTGTGTTCCGCGAGAATCAGGAAGTGGCCGAAAGAGTCATGGACTCAAATGATATCGAGAGGGAGAGAGGCATTACCATTCTTTCCAAGAATACCGCGGTAATGTACAAGGACTACAAGATCAACATCGTCGACACTCCGGGCCACGCGGACTTCAGCGGTGAGGTGGAGCGTGTGCTCAAGATGGTAAACGGAGTTATACTTGTGGTAGATGCTTTCGAAGGAGCAATGCCGCAGACCAAGTTTGTTCTTAAAAAGGCTCTGGAGCTCCATCTGCCCGTAATAGTCTGCATCAACAAGATAGACCGCCCCGAGGCAAGACCTGAAGAGGTAATTGACGAGGTGCTCGAACTCTTCATGGATCTTGAGGCTGATGACGATATCCTTGATTCGCCCTTCGTCTTTGCTTCCGCAAAGCAGGGCGTTGCGATACTTGAACTGGGTGACACTCCGAAATCGATGGAGCCCTTGTTTGAGACTATACTTGAACATATTCCGGCACCCGAGGGTGATGAGAACAAGGGTACTCAGGTACTGATCTCCACCATTGACTATAACGAATATGTCGGACGCATCGGTGTCGGAAAGGTAGATAACGGCACGATAAAGGTAAACCAGGAAGTGGTAATCGTTAATCATCATGAACCCGATAAGCAGAGAAAGGTTAAGATCTCGAAACTCTATGAGTTTGACGGACTTAATAAAATTGAAGTTGAATCCGCGACGGTCGGTGCGATAGTTGCGATTTCCGGTATTCCCGATATCCATATCGGAGACACTATATGTGCGGTAGACAATGTGGAGCCGATTCCGTTCCAGAAAATATCCGAGCCTACCATAAGCATGAATTTCTGCGTAAACGATTCGCCGCTTGCGGGACAGGAAGGAAAATTCGTTACATCGAGACATCTGCGCGACAGGCTTTTTAGGGAGCTTAACACCGATGTAAGCTTAAGAGTAGAGGAAACAGAGACGACCGAGGCTTACAAGGTAAGCGGAAGAGGCGAGCTGCATCTTTCCGTTCTTATCGAGAACATGCGCCGCGAAGGCTTTGAATTTGCCGTAAGCAAGGCTGAGGTAATATATAAAAAGGATGAAGCCGGCAACCTCCTTGAACCGATGGAGGAAGCAGTAGTGGATGTACCCGAAGAGTTCTCGGGCAACGTTATCGACAAGCTTTCCCAGAGAAAGGGCGAGCTTGTATCAATGGCAAGCTTCGGAACCGCAAGCTCAAGGCTTACCTTTAAAATACCCGCAAGGGGACTGATCGGATATCGCGGTGAGTTCATGACCGATACCAAGGGCGAAGGAATCATAAATACGGTCTTTGACGGTTATGCTCCCTATAAGGGCGACATTACCTACAGAAAACAGGGCTCGCTTATCGCATTTGAATCCGGCGAAGCGATCACCTATGGCCTCTTCAATGCACAGGAACGAGGTTCTCTTTTCATAGGACCCGGAGAAAAAGTCTATGCGGGTATGGTGATCGGCCAGCACGGCAAATCGGAGGATGTCGAGGTCAATGTATGCAAGAAAAAGCAGCTGACCAACACCCGTTCTTCAGCCGCCGACGAAGCTCTGAGGCTTGTGCCTCCGAGACGTCTTTCTCTTGAGCAGTGTCTTGAATTTATTGATAATGACGAGCTGCTTGAAGTGACTCCGAAGAGCCTGAGGATCAGAAAGAAGATACTTGATTCCCTTGAAAGAAAGAGAGCAAACAGAAAATAATGATGATATCCGAAAAAGCGAAGCTTTTGATAACCGATCTTGACGGAACCCTGCTGACCACGGATAAAAGAGTGACGGAATTTACGAAAGATTATCTTGTTGAATTTGTAAATGCCGGAAATATCCTCGCTCTGTGCAGCGGACGCGACATAAATTCCACTACGGAAGTGTTCGAAAGCTTCGGCGACGGAATCAAAGGAGCATATATCTGTGCCTACAACGGCGGTCAGATTATGGAATATGACAGCAGGAAAACCGTTTTCAAGGCAGGACTCGATCTTGAGACGGTTTCTGCGATTTATGGCCTGGCTGACAAAAGGGGGATCCATGTTCAGGCATACAGCGATGATTTCGTTATTTCAAAATATGCCGATGAATGTGTGGCTTTTTACCGGAGACACATATCAACTCCTTCATTGATTACCGATAAGCCGATGAAATATCTGCCCGAAAAGCCCTGTAAAATGCTTTGCATCGAGCTTAACGATCATGAAAAGCAGCTAAGCTTCAGGGATGAACTGAATGCCATCTATTCAGACAGGCTTGATATTTTCTTCTCGAACCCGGTTTATCTTGAAATAATTCCGAAGGGCTCCGGAAAGGGAAATTCCGTAAGAAAGCTTTCCGAGATTACAGGTATTCCGATTGAAAACATAATCGCGGCCGGAGATGAGGAAAACGATATTTCGATGATAGAGGCCGCAGGTACGGGCATTGCGATGATAAATGCCAAGGACAGTGTAAAAGCCCGTGCCGACCTCATTACCGAATTCGACAACGACCACGACGGCCTGGCAAGAACTCTGAATAAATTGTTTGAGAAAAAATAAAAAAAGCCTTCACCTTGAGGATGATCGAATGGCGAAGATTTATCGTAATGCGGAGCGTTACGATGCCCCTCTGGCGAAGAGCCGTTCGATGCCACCCGGCGAGGATGATCGAATGGCAGAGCCGTTCGATGCCACCCGGCGAGGGGAAGATGGCTCGCGAAGCGAGACGGATGAGGTGTAGAAAGGAAAACTCATGGAGGACATAAAACCAGAAACAACAGAATCCGCAAAACCGGAGAATAAAAAGAAATCCAAAAAGTCACTTCTCTGGAAGATCCCTCTTTTCACTATTCTTGCAATTCTCCTCATCGCCATAATCTACGTTTCCTATGTTTTCCTGACCTATTCCCGCATCGGCGATAACAAGGAGCTTGAAATTACCGGAAATGCGGAGGACAAAGCGCAGACGGGTGTGGAATATACCGCAGTTACCTATAATATCGGTTTCGGAGCCTATGTGCCTGACTATACCTTCTTTATGGACGGCGGCAAGGAAAGCCGCGCAAGGTCAAAAAAGAGCGTGGAAGAGTGCACGGAGGGCGTTGCCAACGTGGCTCTTGATAACAATGCAGATTTTGTACTTTACCAGGAGGTCGACACCGACTCGACAAGAAGCTTCCATGTAGACCAGACTGAAATGATAGATGACAAATTTTCTGATTATGATCATGTTTTTGCCGTAAACTATCACTCGGCTTACCTTTTTTACCCGATAACAAAGCCACACGGAAAGTCAAATTCCGGAATTCTTACCGAAAGCCGTTTTGACGTCACATCGTCTCTCCGCAGAAAGCTTCCTGTATCAACAGGCTTAAAGAAAATTCTTGACCTTGACCGTTGCTACAGCATATCCCGCATTCCTGTCGAAAACGGAAAGGAGCTGGTGCTCATCAACACCCATCTTTCCGCCTATGGCACCGAAAAAGGCCAGGGCAATGCCCAGCTTGAAATGATCTTTAAAGATATGAAGGCGGAATATGATAAGGGAAATTATGTAATATGCGGTGGCGATTATAACCATGATTTTACCGGAGATTCAAGGGAAAAACTGAATCCGGGATCCGACGAAGATTTTGACTGGACACAGCCTTTCCCTGCGGATATAATACCCGAAGGCTTTTCACGCTGCACAGACTATGAGGACGGCCTTGTAGCCAGTGCAAGAAATACCGATATTCCGTATTCTGAAGAAAGCTTTACCGTGGTGCTCGACGGTTTCCTGATCTCCGATAACATTGAATGTACCTATGTTCAGAACCTTGACACCGGCTTCGAATATACCGACCATAACCCCGTAGTAATGAAATTTATTCTGAATACTACAGCATATAATTTGGAATGAGTAGTCAATTATTGACAAATGTTGCTCTAAATTCGACTGAAGTATACTTGACAATAGTTATAATCAGAGTATAATAATTTTGTGATGATCAGGTATTTCCTTATGAAGGGACAGCAGATCAAAAATGGAAATTACATCAAATATAAAAAATAATAAAAAGATGAATTTAAAATCATTAAGAAAAACAAGTGAAATTATATATGTTTTTTGGCTTCTATATCTTTCTATTGATTTTACATATAATCTTTTTAATAAAACAATTTCTGAGTTGTTTTATACTTTTTTATATATGTCACTTGGAATCATGGTTATCTTCCATGCATTATTTATATATTTCTGGTACAAAGAAAACTATTTAAATAAAATTCTTGTAAGAAATAAAATATTGATGATCATTTTTGCATTTATATTTGTTTGTATATTATTAAATATAGTGTTGTTTTTTTCTGTGAATTATTATTTTGGTTCTTTTATTTATGCATTATTTGGAACTTTAATACTTACACCTATATGTTTAATGTTTTTAGTAAAATTAAAAAAGGTAAAATATAGTAAATTTAATAGAAAAAAACAATATATTTTTATGCTTGCTGGTATGTTGTTCTTGATTATAAAAAATGGTATACTGTTTTTTTCTTTTGCTATACCGTTATATAAACCTATTGGAATAAAGGGAGATATAATACTTGCATTATTAAATTTTATGCCTTTGCTTTTTTTTATAATTGCTTTTATTATATATATGATTGATAATAAATTTTTGAAAAAAAATAAGCGGAATTATATTTAGGTAAGATAATGCAGCAGCTATCATTTTTTAATCAACAACCGATGATGCAGCCGCTTGCGGCTAAGATGCGACCTGAAACATTAGAGGAATATGTCGGACAGACCCACCTTCTTGGACCCGGAAAGGTACTGAGGCGCCTTATTGAGAGCGACCAGATCTCTTCGATGATCTTCTGGGGGCCTCCGGGAGTCGGAAAGACCACGCTCGCAAGAATAATTGCTAACCGCACCAGAGCCGAATTCATTGATTTCTCCGCCGTAAACAGCGGTATAAAAGAAATCAGGACGGTGATGGAGCAGGCCGACGCCAATCGTTTCGCAGGCACCCGCACCATAGTTTTCGTTGACGAGATACATCGTTTCAATAAGGCTCAGCAGGATGCCTTCCTTCCCTTTGTGGAAAAGGGCAGTATCATCCTGATCGGTGCGACAACCGAGAACCCGTCCTTTGAAATAAACAGCGCTCTTTTGTCACGCTGTAAGGTTTTTGTGCTTCAGTCACTTACAAGCGAGGACATAAAAAACCTTCTAAAACGTGCCTTAAACGATAAAAAAGGGCTCGGAGATCAAAACATAGTAATCTCAGAGGACATACTTGACAAAATAGCAAATTTCGCAAACGGAGACGCCCGTTCGGCACTCTCGACGCTTGAGATGGTGGCGTTGAACGGAGATCTGGATGAAAATGGCACGATTACTGTTACTGACGCAACTCTTGAACAGTGCATCTC
>DFFN01000210.1 GCA_002369525.1 Lachnoclostridium sp. UBA3775
TTCATATGCCGCCTGAACCGACATATCTGCCATGTCGCCGAAACACTGGCTTACATATGCTCTGCCGTCCGCGTAAATCGCAAAGGATGCCTTCATATCGGCGCCGGCCGCATATAAAGGACCTTCATTATGTTCGATGTCAAGGTTTATGGGTTCCGGCACATAGCCTCGTCCCCGCCTCAGTATCTGCGTTTTGCCGTTTAATATCCTGAGCACCGAATCATCGGCCGGATTGATTATCTTCCGGTTGTTTCCAAGCACCGGAACTCCGAGTTTTTTCACATTTTCATCATCTGCTATGATCGGCTGTCCGCTTATGTTTGCGCTTGTCATCACAAGCACTTCAAATTCCTCGGCAAGCATATACTGAAGGCCGTTTGACGGAAGCATGATTCCGATGTCGGGACTGTTGCCGGAAACTTCAGGAGAGATCACGCTTTCTTTTTCCGATAGATCAAGAAGCACTATCGGACGTGCCGGGGACTTCAACGCTTCCTCTTCCTCAGCGGAAACATGCGCAAATTCCCTTGCGGCTTCTATGTCCTTCACCATTACAGCAAAGGGCTTGGTTTCACGATTTTTTATTGTTCTTATATATTCTACCGCTGTAGTATTGGTCGCATCGCATACCAGATGATAGCCGCCGACATTTTTTACCGCTATCACTCTGCCGGATTTTATCATTTCTGTTGCTTTATTAAATATTTTTAGCTGGTCTTTCTCTGCTGCGTCCTCTTTCCCGGTGTCGTCCCATAAAAACAGTCTCGGTCCGCAGTTATGACAGCTTAACGTCTGGGCATAAAAGCGCCTGTCATTCTGCGAATAAAAATCTTTTCTGCACTCCGGACACATTCCAAATTCAGACATCGTCGTATTTTCCCTGTCATACGGGATTCTTTCCATTATGCTCGCACGCGGCCCGCAGGCGGCGCAGCTGATAAAAGGATATCTCAGGAAACGTTTTCCTGTTTTATTTTCAGCATTATATTTCCCTGTCACATCCCTTATACAATCATCACATATTCCGATATCGGCAGGAAGAAAAGGAATTGCGTTATTTGCATTACTCTTTACGATTTCAAAGCATTTAAAATCAATATACTCTTTTTCGGCGAAGCTTATATTCTCCGGCCTTGCGCCTTTAGGATAAGCTTCATATAACTTTTGAACGAAAGCCTTTGCTTCTTCTTCATTTTCAAAATTGGCATTTAAGAGCACAATTCCACCCGAGTTGCAGACATTTCCTTTTATCCCAAGCTGCATACACAGTCTTGCGACAAAAGGTCTGTAGCCCACGCCCTGAACAAGTCCTTTGATTGTAAATTCAAAACTTTTCATGTTTCTATTTTACCATATCATTTTTATCTTTCAAGATAATTTTGAACTAAAAAAGCGGCACAGCCTTCGCCATGCCGCTTTGAATTCATTTGGTTTTCAATCGATTAACGATTTTCTTCTTTTTTGGTGATCACTGTTGCAATACCTGCTGCCGAAAGGATCATCAGGAATACAGCAATTGCAATCTGGTTATTATCACCGGTCTTAGGTGAATCATTGTCGTTATTACCGTTTCCGCTGCTTTCGCCGCTCTCACCGCTCTCACCGCTTTCTTCAGGCTCCGCTTCCTTAATTGTAAGTTTTGCCTTGGCAGAACCATCGTTAAATACGATTTCAATATCATGAGCACCAAGTGCAAGTGTCTCAAGATAATCTGTCTTGAAGGTGATTATTGTCGATCCGCTGATAGCTGTGTACTTGTCAGCATCAACTGTAATGTCATCAACCTTTACGCTTCCGCCATCGGTGAACTTAGTAAAATCAACTTCTGCTTTAAGTGTAGCACCTGTTTCGCTTCCCTTTGTCCACTCAGCATCTTCACAGTCATATTCTGCCCAGATCAAAGGATTGATATCCTCTTCTTTGGTATCGTGGCATTTTACACAGGTATATAACATTGTACCCTTTTCGGTATAAGTGGGCTCTTTGGTTACTACACCTTCGTCCCATTCATGCTCTAACTGTGCAAGAGCAGTCTCTGTTACCTCTTCGGTAAGTGCTTCATCCTTGAAGTTCTTTTCACAAACAGAGCAGGTCCAGAATTCAATGTTTCCTGCCTTGTGGCAATCAGGATCAACTGCCAATGTGTGAGTTCCGGGTGTATGAATATTTGTTACAGGAATTACTTCCTTTATCACTGTGTTACACTTGCAGGTATATTCCCTGATACCGGTATCTTTACAGGTAGGTTCTACTGTTACTTCTACCTTTTCCCAATCATTTCCTTCCTGTGCACTAAAGTGATTTGCACTGTCAAAACCAGTCTGTCTTGTTTCTTCAGCTTTACAAAGCTTACATACACGCTTTTCTTCACCCTTGGTTATGCAGGTTGCGGCAGTAGTTGTTTCCCACTCGCCCCAATCATGAGCATTGGGATCTATTTCGATGTCTTCCTGTCTTGTCTGACCGCATCCGTTCTCGCAAGTATATTCCATAATGCCCTTGCTTGTACAAGTAGCCTCTTTCTTAACGGTACCGGTCTCACTCCATTTATGAGCGTTGGCATCAATTGCAACATCCTCAGTCCGTTTATGATCGCTGTTATTCTTACATGTATAAGTCTTAGTTCCAACAGTGCAGCATGTAGGATCTGTTGTCACAGTACCTTCATCCCAGTCATGTGCGTCAGGATCAATAGCAATTTCAATTGTATCCGTAGTGTTACACTTTGTACATGTAACAGTCTTGGAACCTTTTTCGGAACATGTAGGAGCCTTTGTTACCATTCCATCGTTCCAAACATGTTTGGAAGGATCAACAGGTATGTCTTCTTCATAAAAATGTTCTGAATTATGCTTGCAGGTATATTTCTTTGTACCCTTTTCAGTACAATTTTCTTCTTTTGTTACCACACCGTCATCGTAATCATGTGCATCAGGATCAATATCGATTGTTTCCGTTTTTACATGATCACTGTTATTTAAGCAATGGAATGTTCTTACACCTGTTGATGAGCAGGTTGCCTCTGTGGTTACTGTTCCTTTATCCCATGTATGAGCATTAGGGTTAATTGCTATTTCTTCGTCCTTAGTACCTGTGCAGCCTTCTCTCTGGCATACATAATGCATTGTTCCGACTGTTGAACAGGTAGGCGCAAGGGTCTGAGTTCCATTATCCCATAAATGCGAAAGTGCGGGAATTACAAGATCTGTATCGCTTACCGGAATTTTCGCCTCATTGTCGAGGAATTTGTTATGACACTTTGTACATTCATAGTACGCCTTGGTACCGGCCACTCCACATTTTGCATCTTTTTGGGGAACCTGATCACCCAGTACATGAACGTGATCAAGTTTATCAATTACTTTTTCTTCTTTTTCTGTACATCCTTCCGTCTTACATGTTCTGTACTTATGGCCTTCCTTCTCTTCTGTTGCCTCAACATCTACAGTCCAGTCATTCCAGTCATGATCGGCTAAAGGCTTTAAGATGCTCTTTTCATCAACTTCTGTCTTGAATGTCGAATCAGAGAACATTTTTCCGCAGTTTTTGCAGACAACATAAGCAATATGTCCCTGAACCTGACAAGTGGAATCAGTTTCTTCAACTGTTTTTCCAAGCTCATGTCCTGTAGCCGGTATAACAACATTGGTCTTAGACTCGCTGGAATTTGTAAAAGTTACAGCGGGTGTACCGTTATATGTTGCCGTAGCTGTATATGTAGCCTTTCCTTCGGTTGTACAACCTGCAGGAGTAGTTACAGTAGAGCTCATTTCAACACTCACACCATCGGTGATTACATGAGTTGTATCTCTCTGGCAAACAAGCTTGGCTGTTGCTGACTTGTTGTCAGCCGCCCATGTAAACACTGCCTTGTAATCATGACCGAGTGCAGCGCTGTCGGCAGGAGCTTTATCTATAGGAGTTTTTCCTTCTGCATCTGAGAAGAGCTGACCGCATTCACATTGATAATATACGGTTTTTCCGCCCTCTGTACAAGTAGCTGGCGAGCCATCCTGTACTTTACTGATTTGCTTATGAGCTACTGTTACAGTGCAGGTAGCCTTCTTGGTTGTATCAGCGACAGAAGTTACTGTTATTGTTGCAGTACCAAGCTTAAGTGCTTTTACAACTGCTGTATTTCCGTCAGCTGAAGGAGTAACTGTTGCAACTGTTGCATCCGAAGTTGACCATGTCAGGGATTTATCCGTTGCGTCATCAGGAAGCACCGTTGCTGTAAGAGTAATTCCGGTATATTCCTTGTCTGCTATTGCAACACAGTCGGTTGAATAAGCTGTTTTATCCAAAGATACAGAACTTACTGCTACATCAGAAGAACCGGCAAGAGTTGTAACCACTTTGTTGTTTTCTGAATTCGAATCGTCAAACCAATCAAGATCCTTTGTTCCGGCTGTATTTTTAGCCACTGTTACCTCGAGAACAATATCCGAAACCTTGAAATTAGTTACTTTGGATTTATCAAAAGTGAAAATAGCAATTACCTTACCACTTTTTGCTGTTAATCCGTTGCTGCCGATCATTGCTATTTTAGCATTGTGAGGAGTCTCTTTTTCATTAAGAGTGTTGCAATCGACCAAAGCACCTGTTAACCAGGGATTGATAACATATACAGGGTTGCCCTTTTCGTCATATACAGGCTTATCGTCATCATCATATAACTGCTCATCGGTTACATCACCGTATTGAATGTCGGTACATTCAATTCCATTTAAAAGATCATACTTAAATGTCAATGAGCCAAAGCGGATATCACTGGTAGCTGCAACCGTAACGGTAACCGTATCACCATCTACTGTTGCAATACATGACAACGGTACATTGCTCCCTGTTGTTGCCGCTTCTGCTGATAGCATCGAAAGTGATGTCACAATCAGACACATGCATAAAAGTAATGCCGTAACTCGTTTCTTCATTAGAAAACCTCCTGCATCATATCACATAAATCATCCAAAAGGGCATAATTACCCCATTTAGACAATCACACATAGCTATTATACACATAAAGTTCATACTTTGCAATATACTTTTAGACTATTTTTCACTTTTTTCTTACTATTTTCTCACCACTCAAAGCTTTCCTTGCCCACATCAAACCTCAGCACGCAAAGGGCATCAGCCGAATTTACAGTCTTGTCATTTCCGCCGACATTTCCCGCCATAAGCGATACGGGGCTGACTTCCGTGAGCTTTCCTACATCATATCTCAAAATCTGAAGGGCATCGGCCGAATTCACGGTTCCGTCAAGATTAAAATCGCCTGCCTTTACGATAGCGATTTTGGTATCTTTTTGAATGTTCAGGCTGTATACATATGTGCCGTCGTTATAGTAATAACGGTATGAAGCCCTTGAGTATGTCTTTCCTCCGTCTGTGCTGTAAAGGACCATGCAGACATCCTCGCACTCCACATTTACATATATTAAGCCGCTGTAAACACCGTCTGCTGGCATATCACAGTTAATGGGTTTATCCGCGCTGCCAAAGCATTGTGTTTCAACGTGAAATCTGCTTTCATCCTTCTTAAGCGTGACCTCGTACTCGATATCGGTCCGGTTTTGCCAAGTACCGAGTGCAAAATAATATGTTTTTCCCGCCTTTCCGTAAAACGAGAGGCCGAAATTATATCCGTTATCATAATCATCGTTGGCCCCCGTCATATTGCCATCCGCATCATACTCGGCAATATTTGTATCATATTCTCCTGCCGACGAGATAAAATATGCTCCGTCCTTATCCGGCGTAAAGGAATACCATCTTTGTGTCCTGCCGTCCTCGAATTTCACCGTAAAGGTCTCTCCCTCACTGACAGCATTACCTTCCGGAACAGCCTTCAGTTTAATGGCGAACTCGGATTTGCCCATCTTGACACTCACTGTCGCCTCACCCGGCTTTATGACATCGATCACTCCTGTGCTTGAAACATTAAGCACTCCGGAAGGGCTCACGCTGTAGCTTGCCGTTTCATGGCTGCCCGAAAAAACGATCGCCCGGTCGCTTGTACCGATCTCCTGTTCCTCAAGCATGCAGAAGCTTCCGTCACATTTATCGCAGCTGTAGGAAGCATATTTATATCCGCCTTCTACAGTAACTTTTCCTTTTTTCCATGAATGGCCTGTCGGTTCTATAGGCTGAGGAGATTCGAAAACTTTCCCGCAGACCGAACATTTCTTTCCGGCAGTATAGCCGTAAGAAGTACAGCCGGGCTCCTGCGCTCCGTATTCGCATACGGCATGGCCGGGCGTTTTTAATTTCAGGACAATTTCGCTGCTCGCCGCAAGATATGACGATGAATCTTCGCCGAACCTTACAGCGATCTCATATTCCGTATCAGCTTCAAGCCTTGTAAATTTTCCGTAACTTGTCCATGCTCCCCATGTTCCGTTTTTGTTTATCCTGTACTGATAGTTTCCTGACAGGCTGCTCTCAATTGAATTCTCCGTTACTTTAAAATCACTTTTGGCAACGGAGGGAGCATCCTGCTGTTCATAAACATAGAAATACATGCTGCCTGAAACATCGCTGCCGTCAACCGCATCCGCATAAATACAGGTAAATCCTTTTGATTTGGCCGTTATGTTTCCCTTGCTGTCAACCGTGGCGACCGCAGGTTTCGAAGACATCCACACAAGCTCCTTTACGGAAGCATTTTCCGGCTCAACCAGGGCATCTATCTTCGCCTTTTCATTTTTCCCGAGTATCAGATACCTGCCGTCTGCGCAGGAAAGGGAAACCTTGCTCACTTTAACCGTTGTGTCATCCGTAACAACGGCTTTTACCGTAACTTTTGACGATGGATTATATTTCGGATAAAAGCTAAGCTCCGCCACTCCTGTTTTTCCGCAGGTAAAATTGCCGTTCCACCTTGAATAGTATTTGTCAACTTTCCCATCAGTGAATTTGATTATATCTTCATCCGAGCTTTCGACAATTATTTCGTTATTGTCCATTCCGGTATAATTCTGCTTGTTTGAAAGCAGTAAGCGTATGCTTGTATCCTTTCCCGCTGCAAAAGCATGGTAAAGATTTTTCTCCGGGTAAGACGAATTGTAGGTATATGCCGTGCCTTCCTTATTAAGATAGTAAACTCTTCCGATGGTCGGTATCTTGACATTTATCCTGCGTCCGCAGCCTGTACATACGGCGCTTGTTTCCTCTGCCGGCTCTTTCGCGGGACTTATCACATATGTATGGCCGCCGACGTCGGCAACGTCGATAGTTAACGTCTCGACATTATCGGGATCGTACTTCAGATACGCTTTAAGTTCAACAACTCCCGGTTTGTATACGTCAAACAAAGCTTTGCAGTATGAGCTTGACATCGTCATGCTCTCAAATTTCAGAATAGATTCATCCGAACTTTCAAACACCATCTGATTGACATCCATAACGGCGTTTCTGTTATACTTTTCCCACAAATATTCTATATATAGAGTTTTTTCGGCTTCTATGCTGTAGGATGCTGATGAAGATACATCGCTAAAAGACGAATTATCACTTGAACAATATATTTTTCCCGTAAGCCTTGGCACGCTCTCCGTTATTTCACGTCCGCAGCCGCTGCACTTTGAAACCACCGCTTTTGTACCGCCATCCAGGTTTTTGACACCTGTCACTTTATATGTATGGCCGCCGACATCCGTCACATCAACGGTAACGACTCTCTTTAATGCGGGGTTGTTTACGGCATATACTGTAACCGTGACAAGCCCGGGCTTCAAAGTCTTCATGGTTCCGGTCGAATTGCTTTCGGGCACATATTCCAAAACCGAGGTGTCGGAAATATCCACAACAAATTCTTCAAACAGGCCATATTCATTCGCCGATCTGAAGGAAATCGAAAACGGTATATCCCTTCCTTTTTCTAAAGCAAGGGAGTCTGTAGCATAAGTCGCATTTGAAGAAACTCTCCAATTTGGATAACTGAGAGAATATACAGTCTTAAGTCCGCATCTTGAACAGATTCCGTCCTCAAGCTCATGTCCGAGTGCCGGAACAATATTTGTTTTTTCAACATAACCGCAGATACTGCAGGTGCGCCCTGTATATCCTTCATTTACGCAGTCCGGTTCCGCGATGAATGACTCACCGAAGCTGTGGGAGGGACAGAGTTCATAGTACTGCTGCTTAAGCTCCTCAAGCCTTGCTTTGCACTGTCCGGTTTTTTCAGCAAAAGCTTTTGGATCTACCGTTTCGGCATACTCGTCATAAAGCTCTTCAAACTCATCAATTGTATACAAGGCATATTTACTGCTGTAGTTAGACGAAGACGAAGCATTGTAGCAGAGCGTTCCTTTATAATTTGAAAAGCCCACGCCCATCACCTGGTCCTTTGCCCAGAAAAGATTGGTATAGTGACCAACTTCCCGATCAAGCTCATCTGCTTTATTCTCAACAGTCCTTATATCGCTTTCCGAACCAAGCTCCGAAAGGCCGAGTTCCTCCATCGCATATTTAAAGCTGCCTTTTTCACTGTACCATGCTCCCACGCCCAAACCGAATGCAAGACATTCGCAGCTTACGGTAAGCGATGAATGTCTTCTTAAGCCTGCAGCCCTGTCCGCGCCTGTCTGCGCAACAGCCATAAAATAGAAATTGGTGTATGCCGGATTTCTTTTTAAACTGCCCACATAGATGTCATCATTTTCCCTGAAATCATTTATCGCCCGCAGATCGTCAAAAATTATTGCCGTATTATCCAGCGATATTGCATCATAGCGGTCTCCGGTCACCGTGACCTTATTGTTTCTGGATTCCGGCAGACCTGTATTGTCGCCTCCGTACCACTTTGAAAAATCCTCATTGGTAGCGTCAACAATGACCGTACGTGCCCTGGTGAGGTCGAACACCTGCTTGTCGGTCAGATCTTTCTTTTCAAGCATATAATCAATGAAGCCGAGCGACCCAAGACCGACTCTCGCCAGGTTGGCTTCTTCGTCGGCAATGGCAGCCTCATACTCTGCCTCGGCAGCATCTATCTTTGCTTTAAGGCTCTCCATCGTTTCCGCAGCCGAAGCGAAAGGCATGTTCCCTGTAAGATTAAACAGCATCGTTACCCCGAGAAATGCCGCCGTGATTTTCTTAAATATCCGTTTTCCGCCAACACGATTTTTCATAGTACCAATCCTCACCAGTTCATGTCATTATTCAAGTTCAGTATTTCCGACATCAAAACGAAGCACCTTAAGCGCGTCCGCAGAATCAACCTTGCTATCGCCGGTCACATCGGCCGTAAGCAGCTGCAGTCCGTCTGCTTCCTCAAGCTTTCCGACATCATACCTTAAGATCATCAAAGCATCCGTCGAATCAACCTTCCCGTCAAGGTTAAAATCTCCCGCCTTTACAATGTAAATATCTGCATCGCCGCCTTTAACCTCAAATTTAAAAGCATCTTCATCCTTAAGTCTTTCAAAGCTTTTCCCTTTGTCCCTGCTGATATATGCCCTGCAGGATTCTTCCGACTCTGCCGTAAACTCTGCCTCCCCGTAGCGTCTGTCGCCGTCATTCAGTCCGTCAACCGCAATATCGCCATAAACATGAAGACCTATCTCGGAACATATCTCATCGTTAAGCTTATAGACTATGTATCCGTTTGCAACGCTGCTGGTCTTTTCGGGATTTTTCACTCTTCTGCCCAGAGTTCCGTTCGGGTCGAAAAAACACGGCAACGGCATATATGCAGCATGATGATACTTGTACTGTTCGTCTGTGGCGGGGTCGCAGCCTATTGCCTGGTTATACCAGTCGGTATTGTCCGTCACATTCAAAAGCGTGAGCGCAGTCTTGTTCATATCCGACTCATCGACAGCGCCCTTTATCGAAGTAAGCTTGTCCTGCGGGATATATTGATCTCCAAGGTATTTTTTTACGGCGTTCTGATCGTATCTTACCGTCGGCGCACCGAGTATCCCGATATGTGTGATCGAGGTCTGGTAATATGCTGCGGAATTGCTGTCCCACTGAATGAAGACCACCACATCACCCGCGGCGATCTTTCCGCTGTTATAGTCATCCACCAGGCTGTTATAGACCGAGATTGAATACCCTCCGTTCTTTTCGGGAACCTTATAGCTTGCAAGCTTCCACGAAGAGATCCAGTCCGTTTTTACCTTATCTCCGGTTTTCCACCATTTATTTGATGAAGCATCGGAATAATAGGGGGTTGCGGGAGTCGAATTGCTGTATTTATAGTGGCCCATGTAATAGGTCAGAAGCTCGGGCGAGCCGTGGCCGTAATTTATGTAGCCCTTATCACCGGTCCAGAAATTGTGGGAATCATATCCCCAGTTTCTGAAATCACTCCGGATCTCAGGGCCATAGCCTCCGTAGTAAAGAACAGCACCCACAAAACCCGCACAGGCATATGCGTTAGTCGACGCAGTCCCGGTCACATTCTGTACCCTGTAGTCAAAGTATGGTCTGTAAAGTCCATAGTCCTGAATTGTTGATACTATCCCTGCATAATAGCTTCTCTCGTCAATTTTCTGAGGAGTCCCGTTATTTACCGGTCCCTGAATAAATTTGTCGATTTCGGCAGCTCCCGCCCCCTCATTATTCATGCTTCCCCGGAAAAGAGGAAGCATGAACACACAGACAAGCAATAAAGCGCCGCCCAAAACTGCAATTATTTTTCTTGTTTTACCATTCAAAGCTTGTTTTACCTACATCATATCTTAATACCTGCAGTGCATCCGCAGAATCGATCACTTCGTCTCCGCTCACATTTCCGGCAAACAGCTGTACAGCCGAAACATCCGTAAGCTTGCCGACATCATAGCGCAGCATCTGCAGTGCATCGGCGGAATCCACCCTGCCGTCAAGGTTAAAGTCTCCGGCTTTAACAATGACAACGTCAACATCAGATTCGAGTAAAATATTAAATACATGCACATCCGGTTCATCGCTTTTAAATGCTTCAAGCCTTGTATAAGTTTCGCCGCCGTCATCACTTACCAGTACCATACAGGGTTCCGGACACGAAACATCAAAGAATACTTCGTTCTCATAATTCTCACCATCAATAATGCGTTGGATAACAATGGTCCCCTTATCCTTTGAGTCATATACCTGAAGATTTACGGTATGTAAATTCTCCGGTTTTTCTGTTTCCTCAAGCGTTACGGAATAGCTTCCCTCCCCATCCAAAACATTAAAGCTGAAGTAAATAGGTACGTTGGCTTCGTAAGCCTTAAATTCGAGACAAAAATTCGTATCACCATTATCCTGATCATCATAAGATCTATCCGAATAAGCATATTCTCCTATCTGTAAAAAGCTATCCACTGCAGTATCAATGCTGCCGCTTGAATATATCTTATAATAACCGGCTTTTTGGGGGACAAACATATAATATGAAAAATCATCCTCGCCGCTTTTCAGTTCAATCGTTTCATTGCAGGAAATGCTTCCGGCGATTTCCACAAGATAAAATTCCACCGTTTCCTCATTGCCGTATCGGTCGTTAACATAAAAAACAACTTCCTTACCGTCCGCGGCAGTTACCTCTGCCACGGTTCCGTTTCCTGTCTCATCATCCGAGCTTTTCCATGTACAGACCATTCCCTCTTCATCGTCTGCAGCATATTCGATCTCAAGCTTTGCCTTTGGAACATCAGGCTGAACAATAAACCAGGCAGTTTTTTTATAGTAATCATTTTCCCTGCTGCCCTTTACCCAGGCCTCAAGATGATTCTCTATGTATTCATATACCGTTAACGACACTGTTTCACTGTCCGTTTCGTCTTCGTAATCTTCATAATTAGTAAGCTGATAATAATAAGTCTTTCCTGCCTTAAGTTCATATCTCGTCTCTTCAAAATCTGATGCCCACATTCTATTACTTTCAGCATCATAAAGAACGCCATATATATCGTAAGATTTCGGCTTGCAAACGAAAACATACACTCCGTCCTTTTCGGGAGTAAACGAAAACCACTTGCTTTCATAACTGTTAACGGTCTGGGTTTTTGTTTCTCCGTTCTTAATTTCTGTCATATCACTTATAATTTTGAATTGCACATCCTCGTAATTTCCGTATTTATCGGTCACGTAACAATAATAGTTTTTCGAAAAAGGAGCCGTAAATGTAGCTGCCTGTCCCGTTTTATCGGCAAATTCTTCATTTTCACTTGCCCAGCTGATTTCTATACCGTCAGTATCAATTGCAGAGTATTCAATCTCGAAGGTCAGGGATTGGGCTTCAGGATCAAGGATTACATTTTCACTTGTCTTATTTTCTTTTCCTTTTATCCATGCCTTCAGTTCATTTTCAACTTGGATTTCAAAATTGCATGAAGCATTATTACCATATTTATCAAATACAGTAACCCGGTATTCAGGATTCTCTGTAACAGTTATTTCCATGCTTGAACCGCTTTGTCCCTGCAAAAAAGTATCGTTTTTCGTCCACTCATAACGCAATCCGGAAACATCATCACCTGTAACAACGGGTTGCAGAGTAAGCTTTGTGCCGGGTTTTACACTGAAATATCCATCTTCTCCGGAGCTCACACTTAAATTATTGTCCTTTTCCTGCATAACCGTAAGCTCATAATCTGCCTTTTTATTATCAGAATTGATTTCGAGTGTGTATATGTATGTTTTTCCGCCTGAAAGATCAAAATACTGTTCCATTCTGTTCGGTCCGTTATTTACCGAGCTCCAATATGTATCCTCATCAGCCACCTTTACTCCGTCAAGATAGATTGCACCTGTAAATTCCATATTAACATCGTATGCATCAAAAATATAAGTACCATCCTCCTCCGGTGTAAATGAAAAGTATGCTTTTTCAAGACGATTAAGCTCACCTGTTCTGGTATCATTAAGTCCTATCGGTATGATATCGGATACAATCAGGAATGTAACGTTCATTTTGTTTCCATAGTCGTCACTGACAACGCATACATACTCCGAACCGAAAGGAGCGCTTACTGTCAGCATACTTTCATCACCGAGTGAAACTTCCTCATCATTCGACCTCCAGTCATAACTGATATCGCCCTCAACGACCGAAGCCGCAACTTCTAAAGTAAGCTCAGTTTCGCCGGATTTGACGCTTACAAAATCAAAATTCTTCTTGTCAGTACCTTTAGACCATGCCTGAAGCTCATTATCGAGAGTAATGTAGAAATACGCTTTTGCAATATTCCTGTAATTATCTGCCACCACGCAAACATAGACATCCCTCGTTTTATTTTCCTTGGTAACAGTAAGTGAAGTACCTGTTTCTCCTTCCATTATCTGCTCTTCGTCGTCAATCATTTTATACCACTGATATTTAAGTCCTTCTGTGTCGTCAGCCTTTGCCACAACCTTTAATTCCCTGCTTGCATTAAGCTTCATAGCTAAAGAAACACTATCTGACTTGTCAACTTTTTCTTCGGGATAAATCCTGAGATCATTATCCATATAGGGATAAACCTCAATCCTGCAATCACTGCATCCATTGCATATATACTGAAGGTAATAGCGGCTGCCGCCTTCAAGCTCATATGTTTCAACCAATCTGTTTTCGTTAATAACTGTATCAAATAAACCTCGTTCTTCTCCCGTTGAAGCAAACACTGCTAAATCGGGCGCAGAACTTCCTTCCATATTATCAAGACAGAAACTGTACTTACCATCATTATCAGGTGTGAAAACAAATCCTTTGTACTTAACATCGGTGGTAAACACAAACGGTTCAGACTCGTGAAGCACAGTAAAATCACTGATTACCGAAAACTCAACACACGTTCCACTCCCATATCCGTCATTAACCTCACAGAAATAACTGGCCCTAAACGGTTTTTCCACGGTAATTTGGGGGGTAGTGCCGATAACGACCCTGTCTTTGTCATCGTAATAATACCATTCATATGAAATATTTGAAGGATCCGTAGCCGTAGCTTCTACTTCAAAATCAAAAGACTCGGCTGTATCTGTTGCAAAAAGCACTGTCGGGCCCTTTGCATCGGCAATAAAAGAATTATCAACGGAAAATGTATATAAAAGGTTGTCGGAATTGAAATACTTATCAAACGCATAGCATTCTATGTCGCCTAGAGTGTCAAACGTGTAATCAAGGCTTTTTACAGCCCCTTTCTGAATTAATGTCACCTCGGAATTATGCACTTTATACCATTTGGCATATACAATTTCCCGGTCGTTGAGAGCCTCTACTTCGAGATTTATTTCGTCTCCGGGCGCAACTGTAGAATCAGAATAATTACGTTTCCCACTGGCTTTATCCTGAATTCCGTACTCGGGATCATATATTGCCTCAACCATTGAAAGCATGAAGCGATCTTCCGTTTCGGCAAGCGACGACTGATCGACGCAGACAAATACTTCACATTCTTCCTCAAGTTCTTCAAGATCGGTAAGCTTTATTGTTTCGACTGCAGAAGAGTATTTCCGATAATTCTGCCATGAATTCGACAAATAAGTTACAGTTTTCGCATCGGATGCCACCCTGTAATCCGATGCCTTGCCGGGCTTAAACCTGAACCAGCGGTTTCCTGTTCCGTCTTTGTCGATATAGTTTATTTTTCCTGTTTCAAGATCGGTGACGCTTTTCTTCTCAAATAAGAGAGTACAGCTGTCACCCCCATTAAATCTAATACAATAATAATATGTTTCACCTGAGGTCAGATATTCAGCCAAGAAAAAGTTGTCGTTTTCTTCATCTATATACGAGGCATAATCCAGGATGTCAGCTTCATCATTATAAATAAATACATCGGAATCCACATTCTCACCGAAGCTTGAAATCTCGTAAATACCGTCCTCTGACGGAGTATACGAAAACCACTGCTCTTCATCGGTACAATCAAGAACAAGCGATGACAGCTGCAATTCCTTTATTGTTTCATCTCCGGCAATTTCCTGCATATCGGCATTTGCCTTCTGTAATTTTGGCGTAAACTCAGGCAACTGTGTAAACATCATCACGGCGCTCATGACGGCGGCCGCTGCCCTCTTAAAAACTTTTCTCATACTGATATCTCCTCCTATACCATAGAATTTTCAGATTTTCAACCTGTTACCAGGCAAACGAAGTCTTTCCGACATCATATCTTAACACCTGCAGGGCATCCGCAGAGTTTATCAGGCTGTCATTTCCGCTGACGTTTCCTGCGATCAGCTGCAGTATTTTCACATCCGTAAGCTTGCCGACATCATAGCGCAGTATCTGCAGTGCATCGGCGGAATCCACCCTGCCATCAAGATTAAAATCTCCTGCCTTTACGATTGCGATTTCAAAATCCGCATCGGCTTCAAAGCTAAAAATGTAAGTATTTTCCTCCTCGCCGGCACCAGCCTTAAGCCTTGTGTAGCTCTTTGCTCCGTCCTTCATTATCAGTACCATGCATGCCTGCTCACAGCTTACCGTAAAGCTCACTTCTCCAAAATAGCTCTCTCCGTCTTCCAGTCCCAAAAGAGCAATTCCGGCATCCTTGTTTTCAAGAAGCTCTTTTGTGTCTTCATTTATGGTGAGCAAATGTTCTTCAGGGACAAGTCCGGCGATGTCCTTAAAAACAAAAATATCATTTTCATAATAATCCGCAAATGCCTGGGCGGTCGAACCGGAATAAGCATAAATATTTACTTTTTTGCTTGAAATCACGGAAGAAAGCTTATAAAAGTCGGGCATATTGCTTCCTTCATAATTAAGCTCCATGTCCTTATTGTATATCACGATATCGTCAAATCCGGTTCCGAAGAAAGCATAATCAGCAATATTTCCGCATTTTTCAGGAATTGACGCCCTTGTTTCGTTTCCGCCGGCAAGGTATTTTATCAGCTTGTTGCTTTCCCTGTCATAAACCGCGCCGTTTTCAAAATAAAGATTTGCATTTCCAGGTATTTTTATTTCCGCCAGGGCCGTATTCCACATAAAAGCCATGGGATCGACTATTGCGACGGTATCGGGAACGGTAAAGCTCTTATCGTCTTTTCCTGCCGGATATGCAATAAGCTGCTTCATATCCTTTGAATAAAGCACTCCGTCAGCTTCTGTATAGTAAGGATTTTCCGATGACACGGAAATCTTTTTGAGATTCATGGTCGCAAAACCGTTATACATTATAAATCCGAGACTTGAAGGCAGATTTACGTTTTCAAGCGGGGCCGCTATATTCGCAACATTTCCGCTCATATACGTAATTCCCTCAGAAAAAGTGAGATCACGGACATTGTAATTCGCTATTCCCATATCCACGCCGCACACCTTGTAAACAACGCCCTGATAACTGATTTCGGAAGGTATTTTAATGCTTGTCTCTTTAGCAAGAGCATTTGAAAGTCCGACAATTTCAGCCTGCCTGTGAACACCGTCATTCTGCATTACCACAAAGCTGTAATCACCGTTGCTTATGTAGTTTTCTGTGTAATATGAAGCGCCCGCATTGAAGGTTTCGCGGGGAAGGACTCCCGAAACAGCGGGTATATAATCCGACGAAGCCGCCTCCGGAAGTGCATAAAGATAGTCGGCGCTGTCGAGAGATGAATCAAAGGCCCTGTGTGATGAGATAAACGAAGAACCATTGGCATGGAATCTGTAGGTCACTCTGTACGGCAGATCCTCAAGTTCCGTGTCAAAAACTCCCCTGACGTCAAAATCGCTCCATGTAGGATCAAAGTAATAGTATCTGCCGTTGTCCATCATGATCATGTTCCAGGCATGTCTTTCCCAGCTTGTGCTGCCGTCGGCCTTGGCCTCTCCGTAAACCAGCACATTGGGAATTCCCAGATAATTAAGCATCAGCTGGAGGCTCTTTGAATAGCCCTCGCAGACAGCAGTATGATCATCGGCAAGAATTCCGATTATATTATGATCTGAATTAAGCAAACTCGGATAGTGGTTTTCATCAAAGGCATAATCATTTTTCTGTGCCATGAGATAGGTGATGGCCGTAACCTTGGAATAAGTATCCTCACAGTCTTTTGCATATTCAAAGTAGTCTTCTGTTTCGGCCTTGATCTTTTCATATGCCGCCAATCTTGCCGAAGCCTCATGATAGTCTTCGTCACACCTTAGCGCCATTGTCGTATAATTAAAGGAAAAGACCGGATTGAGCCAGAAGAAAAGAGGATGGTCAAGCCTGTAGACATTGTAAACAATCTGAAGATTGGTTGTAAAAGTATCATTGCTGCCGAGCTTAAGATCCGAAATATCAACAATTTCAAAGATGCTTTCATCGGAAAATCCCGCAAATGTCCCGTCCTTGTCAAAAGCCTTTACGGCCTCATCGATACGCTCATAAAGCGTCGCAAGATCATATTCCGTATTTTTCCCGAGATCCCGGTAACCATAATCCGAGCAGCATTTATCGGCGAAGCTTCCGGAACCGGCCAGAAGAGAAACTATTTCTCCGCCGATGTCCGAAGCATCCTTAAGTTCCTTTGCGGAAACGGCAGAAAAAAGCATTCCTGCCATCAGCCCAATTACAAGCAAAACGTGTAATCTTTTCATGCTACCCTCCTTTAAATATCAAAGGCTCCTTTTTGCGGCATCAACCACGTGCGAAAGCAGTACCGAAGTCGTTACACCGCCTACGCCTCCGGGCACCGGCGTTATTGCCGAAACCTTTGGCGAAACAGCGTCAAAATCAACATCGCCGCACATATTGCCGTTTTCATCGACATTTATTCCGACATCGATAACCGTCTGGCCTTCCGAAACATAATCGGCTCCGACGATACGGGGTCTTCCGGCCGCAACTATCAGTATATCCGCCTTTTTTGTAATCTCAGGCATATTCACCGTTTTTGTGTGACAGATTGTAATGGTCGCATTTTCTTTCATGCACATCATTGCGACGGGCTTTCCCACAACCAGTGAGCGACCGATAACGACCACATTCTTACCCTTAAGCTCATAACCGTAGTGCTTAAGGATCTCCATGCATGCCTGAGGCGTGCAGGGAGGATACCCCACGTTCTTTCCCGTAAACACAGAACCTATCGAGCGCTCTGTCATGCAGTCGACATCCTTTTCCGGTCTTAGGGCATTCTCGATTTTCTCGGCATCAAGATGCTTCGGAAGGGGCCTGAAAAGCAGGCATCCGTGGATCTTATCGTCATTATTGATCTTTTCGATAATCGCAAGCACATCGTCCGTGCTGCAGTCTGCTCCAAGCAGGAATTTTTCATATACAACGCCCAGCGTTTCACAGCGCTTTACAGCACCGCGCTCATATGCCACGTCGCTTTCGTTTTCACCGACGCGCACTATTGCAAGCTTTGGCATTATGCCGCTTTTTCCAAGCTCTGCGATATCATTCATTATCCTTGCGTTCAGACTCGCGGTTACTTCTTTTCCCAGTAATAATTGTGCCATTTTGTTTCTCCGTGCTTTCTACAGTTTATCTTTTACTATATTAAATATTTTTTCTGCCTTGGCGCCGTACTCGTTTATCATCTCGCCTGCCCTGCCCTCAAGCTCCATGGCAAGCGCCCTGTTCTTCATTGAAGAAGTATTGATAAATACATTTAAAGAGGCCCCGAGCAGTGCCGAGCGGAGTGCGATCGCTGCAACTCCGGCATCGCTTATCGCGAGCTTTGAACCTTTGCGCGCGAATTCCCCGACTATATCTATTGCCTCACATACCGTTTCCATTATTTCAATAGGCACAAGGCTTGCACCCTCAAGTGCGGCCTCCATTACCATATTCCTCTCGGCGATCTCCTCTTCGGTTTCCTTCGGAAGCGAATAAGCCTTTGCAAGCGGAGCAAAGCTCTCTGCGTCTTTGTCTATCAGCTCCTGAAGCTTTTCGGAAAGTCTCTCCGACTTGAACATCAGCACCTTGATATCCTCTTCCACATCTGCATACTTTTTCTTGCCTACTGTCAGCGAACCCACCATGTTTCCGAGGGCCACACCGATGCTTCCGATGAGCGCCGAAGCTCCGCCTCCTCCGGGAACCGGTTCTTTTGAAGCAAGAGTCTGTACAAAATCCTTAATTGTCATTTCGTTGAAATTCATCTGTTTATCTCCTATTCTCTCTTTTTTAGCAGCTCCTCGCTGTCAAGTACCACTGTAAACGGTCCGTCGTTTACAAGCTCAACCTTCATATCGGCACCGAAGCTGCCGGTTTCGGTTTTATATCCGGACTCGCGGCACTTTTTTATTATGTATTCGTAAAGTGCGTTTGCATGCTCCGGTTTTCCGGCATTGATAAACGAAGGCCTGTTTCCCTTTCTGCAGTCGGCATACAGCGTGAACTGGGAAATGAGAAGCAGTTCCCCTCCGACATCGGCAAGCGAAAGATTGGTCTTTCCGTTTTCGTCTTCAAAAATACGAAGCCCCAGCATCTTTGCCGTCATCTTGTCCGCGATCTCCTCATTATCGGAATCCGAAACCCCGATGAGCACCATATAGCCCCTGCCGGTCTCACCGATTATCCTGCCGTCCACTTTTACATTTGCGCGCGATACGCGCTGAATCACATATTTCATGTCACGCTCATCAATATAATCTGAATTTTCTTATTATCCACGTCGCCGCCCTGTAAACCGGTCCTTCCAGCTTTTTACGGGCGTTTTTCAGTTCCTTCCTGATCTCTATGTGCTGAGGGCAATGCTTTTCGCATCTGCCGCACTCTATGCAGTTAAGAGCTCCGGTGCAGTTTTTGCGGAGTGCCGTATTCATAAGATGGTCTCTGAAGCCCGAAACCCAGCCCTCCGATGCGCACATGTTGTATGAAGCGAAGGTTCCCGGAATGTCAACGCCTTTAGGACACGGCATGCAGTAAGCACAGCCCGTGCATCCCACCTTCATCTTCGAATTGATGATCTTAAGGACCTTTTCGTAGAGCTTCATGTCGCGTTCGCCAAGCTCTCCCGCCCGTGCCGAATCAGCCGAAGCACAGTTTTCCTTTACCATCCTGACCGAATTCATCCCCGAAAGAACACAGGTAACCTCGCTCTG
>DFFN01000092.1 GCA_002369525.1 Lachnoclostridium sp. UBA3775
CCGCAGAACCGGTTCTGGAAGGTGGCAGCAGCGGTTTTTGACGAAAAGACTCCGCTTACTATAGATGAAAAAAAGGAATTTCTGCTTAGGAATCATATTGCCCTGTGGGATGTGATAAAATCCTGTGAAATTGAGGGCTCGGCTGATTCCACGATCAGAAATGTACAGCCGAACGATCTGGGAATCATACTTGAAAAAGCAGACATCGCGAAGGTTTTTGTAAACGGCAGAACTTCCGAAAAGTACTATATAAGATATATTGAGCCAAAGCTCGGTATCAAGGCCATTTGTCTTCCGTCTACGAGTCCGGCAAATGCATCGTGGAACGTTGAAAAACTGACGGAAGCATGGAAGATTATAAAAATCCGGTAATCGGTTCGGAACAGTACCTGTTTTCGGATAAGTTTCATTCCCTGAATCCGAGAAACTCTTTAAGTCCTTCAAAATTTTTCATGTAATCGGCCGTCAGTCCGAAAGCACCTGAGAGCAGTTCTTTATTTGCTGCAAGGAATTCCTCGAAGGTTCCGCTCATTTCTTCGGGAGAAAAGAAGAAAGTGCGTGAACCGCCTGCCACACGGTCTCCGGCCTGGACAAAAGCAGAGTAGCCGCCAAGCTTATGTAAACGGAACTCAAAACACTCCAGTTTCCAGCCGTGGGCATCTACGCCGTAGTCGGGCCGCACATCAAAAACTTTTTCGACTTCGTTGGCATACTGAATCCCGGTCTCATGATCCTGTACTATTGTGTTGATAAACAATTCCCCGTCCCAGCCGTCGTCATACCCTTTTTTTTCTCCGTTGTCCCAGGTGTAGTACTGAATGAATTTCTTCCTGCCGTCCCTTTTTTCGATGGCATAGCTGTAGTGGGGATTAAACATGGATTTCTCGGTCCAGGGATATTTTTTCTTCAGAATATCAAATGCTGCGTTTATGTAATTTTCAACATCCGTTCCGTGCGTAAAGAAATCGTTTATTATTATCAGCGGAACCCTCATCTCAGCAGAGTTTACGCCTCCGTGAGTCGATATCCATTTGGGTTTGTTAATGCTTATTCCGGAATCGCCTGTAGCTACGGCAAAATAGTCGCCCAGCATGCTCCGGAATTTTTTATGTTCCGTACCGGTACCGAAAAGCTTTTCGTCAAGAACCTCCTTTTTGGTCATAAGCCTGAACTCATCACCGTAAATTTTTTTGAACAGGCTTCTGAATTCCCTTTTCCTGCCTTTTTTAACAAAGAAATTAAGCAGTCTCGGTTCAAGTGACGGCAGGCGTACAAGGCAGTCTGTAAGCTCGGGATGGTCCTTGATGCAGGTCAGCTTGCAGTCAATATGCCCGTGATCTGCGGTAATAATAAACAGGGTATCCTTCATATTGTAAGTAAATTCTGCGATCTGCTTTTCAATGTCGATAAGACATGACTTTATATGTTCTTCTTCATTTGATGCTCCGCCGAATTTATGGAGAATTTCATCAGTCTTATCCCAGTATGCATAAATATATTTGCGTCCGGGCTTTGCACAAAGCTCTTTTGCCATATCCATTATTTCCGAAAAACTCCCGGGCATGGGATCGGCAAATGGGGAGAGGATATATGCACTAACACCTGCTTCAATCAGTCTTTCCGTAACGCTTTTATATGGCGTAAGGGTTTCGGCAACCTTATACTTTGCGGCCTGTTTTTTGCTGCACTGCAGAGTGTTATTGTAAACCGTCACATTTTCCCCGAGCTCCTTATAGTAGGTATCCCAGCCCAGCCATGCATGCTCACAGGGCATCTGTCCCGTGATAAGCGAGGTTGTCGCTGCTACGGTTGCAGAGGGAAACACAGAACTGACAGTGGTCCTTTCATGTCTGATAAGAGTGTACTTGCGATTAAGATTCCAGTCCAATACGGTCTGACCGACACCGTCAAGCACCAGCAGGATTATGTTCTTATATTCTTTGTTAAGATATTTATCGAGGTCGGGAAGGGTTTCGCCGACTGTTTCGACACCGAAGTATTTAAGTATTGAATTGGGAATATTGACTATGCTTTTCCTGTAATCGGGATATGCTGTATATGTGTACATAAAATGCTTCTCTTTCTGTGTCTTACATGGAATCTTTCAGATCACGAGAATATTTTAGCACAAAAAGAGGGGTTTGCATATAGATTTTTAATTTATTGAAAAAATAAAGATAAATAAAAATTTTTTTATGGTGCACTTTTGGTGCGGAGGCCGTGATATTATATAGAAGTAAAAAAGGAAGAATCATCCGGGACAGGAGGATAAGTGATATGAAAACGATAGTTTTAAACGGTAATCAGGAAATAATCGATGCATTCAGAGGATTTGTTCCGAAAGAATACAGTCACTATCTGGATGATGAACAGGCATTGCTTTTCGGAGAGTGCGAAGCTGAAGATGATGGCATTGCGGCATGCGGAATAACGATACTTGTGCCGGCCGGAAGGGAGCTTGTGATCAAGTGGATGTGGATGGATCCGGCCTACAGGATGAAGTCGGGCGGCAGCAACATGCTTGAAGCGGCATTTGAAACAGCGGCGGAAAACGGTTTTACCAGGGTAAGCGCCCATGTGCCTTTGGATGAGGAGGGCGATGAGGACGGCAGCATGCTCGGGGATTTCTTTTATGATGCAGGCTTTACCGAAAACGGTACCGCAAAGCAAGGCGGGATTGCTGTAAAGAAATTGACTCTTCGTACCGCAGAGTACGAAAGATTGGAAAATAACAGGCTGAATGCCGAGGTAGCTGCCGAGAGGATAGAAAGAGCCTATAAGAAATTTCCGAAAAACTACAAGGTCGTTGATGTTGAATATTTCAGCGGTATACCCGTTGAAGAGTAAGGGAAAGTGAAATCAGACCGATCTGAAGGAGAATAAAAATGGCACCTACGAATAACAGAATCAAACAGGGTAAATTTGAGAGACTGGACGAAGATACCAGGAAGCGTGCGATCAAGCTGAATGATGATTATTATGTGATCTATCCTATGGAGCTTGATCAGAACATGTATGATCTCAAGAAGGAAATCAAGGATAAAAAGAAGGATGATGTGGTCAGTGCGCGCGACAGTGCAAAAACCGAACTCAGTAAGGAAGAAACTGAAAACGATTTCAAGCTAAAGACCGGTGCGGTAAACAATTTCATGGTTAACGGCAGCTCCGTGCTCGATCGGGACTGGAGGCTCTTTAAAAAGGCTTCTCCCGAAATGCTCTGGGTAAAAAAGAGTCTTGCAGCGCTTAACAATGTCCTTGATGAGAGCATATCCGGCTATGTGAGCGACCAGGGTGTATTTAACAGTAAAAAGTATCTGGAGAGGGTGAATACTGCCTATAACGAGTTCTTTGAAGCAGCTCAGAATTATATTGACAACAGAAATCCTTCAAGCCCTCCCGGAAAAAGAAGAAAGAGTCAGGTTGTCGATCTGTTAAACAAAGCAAAGCAGTCAAAGAGCGACCTGAATGCCATGATCGATGCCGTAAAAGACGGTGCGATCGATTTTGAAAATATGGAAGCCGGTACTGTCGCTGCCGTTAATTCCAGGAACATGATCAATCATATCAGTGCCGAGGAAGCAGCGGAAGACAGTGTTGAATGGCAGAATGAAGGAAATTCGACAGACGTATATAAGATGAAGCTTTTGGGTCAGGATAATAATAACTATTATCTGAAAGAAAACCTTCCGTTCATCAATGAGGATCTTGGCGGTTTCCTTACCAGGCGAACCAAGCAGTTAGAGGTCAGCCGGGCAAATGCCAAGCTTGAGGTACCGGACAAGGATCATCCCGTCGAGGAAAGACTGAAGGGCGAATTGGATGATGCTGATTATGGATTCGGAATCAGATTTCTTAATACTCTGAACAATAATATCAAAAAAGCGGCTGAAATAGATAAGCCGGCATTAAGCGAAAAATATTCGAAATACTTTGCCCACAATTTCGATCAGATTTTCCACGATTTTGAAATGTACAACAAGGCAGTTGATTATCCAAAGGATAAGGGAAATCTTACTATCGATGAGCAGATTAATGAGGCAAAAAAGAATAAAGAAAAACTGCTCGCAGAAGCGCTTGAAATGCGAAAGAATGTAATGATTGCCGAGGGAACTTATGATCCCAAAGCAAAATCTTCAGATGTGATCCGGAAGGTCAGTGCCAAGGAGTGGCTGGCCAAGCAGATGAATCTTGATAAGAAAGAAGATAAGGTTTTTCTGGATCTGCTGAACGAAATGAACGATAAGCAGATTGAAAAGATGTTCAGAGTGACCATGGGCAAGGAAGTAGAGCTTTTTGGTCAGATGAGTGCCAGCGAGATGCAGAAGTCCGGTGAAAAGGCAGCTGTCAATAATACTGCTACCTCACGTATCGCCGAGCGTTTCGGTTTTGACGATGTCATTACTAAATCCAAGACCCAGCTTGTAAAGTTTAAGCGCAGGGACAATACTGTAGTCAACAAACTCTGCACAATTTCCGAAGAGGCACCAGGTGACGAGCTCATTCCTTTGCTGAAAAAGGCTGAGACAGAGGGCAGAAAGATTGTTTATTCATCTGAAGCCATCAGGAACCTGATGAGGCTGCAGGCCATTGATACTTTGTGCCTCCAGAAAGACCGTCACGGAAGAAATTTCAAGTGCCGGAACGAGATAGACAAGGAAACCGGGAATATTGTAATTAAAAGCATCAAAGCCTATGATAACGATATGTCCTTTGATCCCATTAGCCTGAAGAAAGCCTTCGATATGGAATCGGGAGAGCCGAAGAGCTTTCAGTTCCTTCCTCCGACTACCATGAAGATAAAGAAGGATTCTGCGCTCTATAAGCTTGTGCTCGGTTCATATTTCGGCATAGATGTTCTTTCACCCCAGAAGGAAGTGCCCGTACCGGAAATCACGGCCGGCGGCGCAACGATAGATCTGTCTACCATCAAGGGTGGCGGTTCCGGCCTCGCTTACGGCTTTATGAGGGTGATGGAAGATTCAAAAACAAATATCGGAAACGGTACATATTTAAATCTTAAATTTCCCAATACTTATGAGAAGTTACAATTTAAAGGAAATGAAGCAGACAGGGAAAAATTCATTCAGGAAGCTGAGAATGAGGACTCAATAAAAAAGAGTAAAGATAAAACGGAAGATGAGGTACTCAGGGAATATGCTTGTCTGAAACTCGGAAAGCTAACCCAGAAATTGAAGGAGATCTGGTTCAGGAGTGATGATGAGGTTAAGAAGTTTGAGGAAGAGTATAGTAAGGATCATAAAACCAGAGCTCCTTACCTGACAAGGAAACTTAAAACCAATCTCAGCAATGAAGAAAAAGCAGAACTCACCAAAACCATCGATGAACTGGACAAACTCAGGGGAAATTTTAATTTTGAAGTTTTGACTAATGCTGAAGGTTATAGTGTACCTTATGTAGATGCTTTCCTGAAGAGCGCTTCATTCCTTTATAACAAGACTTACGGCGATACTCCGGAGAACAGGATATATACTCAGTCAAAAGATTATAAAGCGCTCACAAATCTGATGGACAAGTCGGGTAATCTCATAATTCCTTCGATGCTCCATTTTGACAGAGAGGCTTATGATCAGCTGAAAGAGGCCAATAAACAGTTTAACGATCCGAATTCCCTGATGATCTCCCAGCTGAAAGAACTCGGCTTTTCCGAAGAGAAGATTGATGCATTAAGAAAGCGTAACCAGGAAATTCTTGACGATATAAAGACAGCATCGGACAAGGCAGCGGAATTCTATAAAGCCGCGGGCTGGAAAGGCGTAAAGGCTAAATTCCTGCTTGAGAAGGAGGACTATAAGGAACTTGGTTCACTCAGCGATTTCGCCGTAGATCCCGGACAGACCTATCTGGCCGTGGATAATAAGAACTATCTTACAGGATTAAGCTTTGATATGGTTAAGAACGGAAAGATAGTCAAGGTTAATTATACCGATCTTATGAGCGACAGCGAGAAGGCAGCGGCGCAGGATTACAATACCTACATCAAAGAGGACAAGAAGCGCTGGAAATATTCCGAAGAGGAAAAGCAGAAGGCGAAGAATTCTCTGGATGTTACCAATACCGCAGCTTATACCGCCACATCCAGGATGCCGAGGGAATATCTGCGTTCCATCCTTATCGATCAGGTATATGCCATTTCCCACAGAACACAGTTTGATCACGAGGTTTCCGCCAGAATTCAGGAAGGAATCTTCATCAGCAGTGTAATGGCAGGCTATGATAAGCTTAAAAAAACCATCACAATGGATCAGGTAAAGGAAATCGTGAAAAAAGAATCGCCGGAGAAGGCAGCCTTCAAAAAAGCTTTTCATACGGAAGAGGGGAAAATTTTCGGTGAAGAGCTGCGTAAGGCCATAAATGATCTGTGTAAGGACAAAAACTATAAGAAGCTGACTGTGGACAAGTTCGAAAATATGAACAAGGCTGTCTTTGAGAAAGCAATGACGAAGGTGTTTGATCTTGCAAAAGGCCGGAAGAAATCTGTTGATGAAGTAGCCGCACTGAGCGGAAAGATGAACAAGCTTGCTGAAAATTTCGGCGCTAAGATAGATTCCAAAAAGGTCCTGGAAAACTATATGAAGTTTAATCAGGGTGTATTCAGTGCTCAGGATGCCGCAAAAATTCAGGACGGACTTAACAACAAACCAAAGGTAGTTAAAAAGGCCGGTCCCGTATTAAATTAATTGAATAGTTTTACGAACCGCCAGGTACCCGAGGAGAGGTATCCGGCGGTTCTTTTTATGGCATTCGGCATACCGATACATGTAACAGGAGCATTATGGCACAATTTCGGTTCGGTATTTGCGGTTGAAAATGCAGCTTTGCTGTTGAGAGTGAAAAAATAAATAATATTTTAACAAAATGCATATGTTTGGTGCATATTTGGTGCGCATTATGAGTTACAATTAATACATAAAAATTTCCGAAAGGAGTAACTGTTATGCCGAAAATGAATATAAATGAAGTGAAAAATATAATCAACAGCCGTTTAAGTGACGCCCGTGACGATAAAAAAAACGGGGTGGACAGGCTTGCGGCTATGGCTGAAGCATATGCTTACTGGTTTATACTAGATGAAGCAAATGCCGTAAATCAGAATGTTGAACTTGAAAATAACAATGAAGTTCCTGATGATGCCCAGAATGTGCAGACGATAAATATTGACGAGAATGAACTGAATAACAAGAAGAACTATGCTTTAGGCAGCCTTGCCTTCGATGTTGCACTCAAAAATCGAAGAGTGGATGAACTGACCGGCAGGTCTCTTAATACCATCACTACCCATATTAATTATGTTAAGGATAACATAGATCAGTACAATGCAGGCAATGAAAAATCCGCCAACCGTGCACAAAGCGTACTCAGTCAGTTTGAAAGTACCTGGCGTATCAAACGGAACAGCAGTGAATTTAATGCGGCAAAGCGTGCTATGCGCGATATTGCACAATCTCAAGATGATCCTACTCGGTCTATGAATTTCCTTGCGGGTGATACTGTAAAAAAATATGTCGCTAAAAACATCAGGAAAGCCAAATCGGCAGTTGGGATAACCCGTATGGCGTGTGCTCTTGCTTTCATTAAGCAGACCATGACAGAGCAAGACTTTAAGATATATTGCAGAAATATGAACGTTTTACGTGGAAATCAACCTTTGTCGGTACAGGGTAACGAGGCTGTGTTTGACAGGACCGATCCCAGATGTATAGTTCCGGAAGAAATAGGTACCGTAGCAGAAGTTTATCATAATGCAAGAGAGCGTTTTACCGTATATCAAAAAAATAAAGAGAAAATTGACACCCGCGATATTGCAATATTGTATGCTTTGAAAAATATCGAAAAAAACAGTCCTGAAGGCAAAAACAAAATAGTGGAGCATGAAACACTTCAGGCTGAGATCCAGAAGATTCAGAATAAGCGTGCGTTTCGTGAATTTTGCGAAAGAACGCCGCGTGACGAGCTGATCATGATGGCCTGGGAGCATAAGTTTGATAATAGCTTAACACCGACACTTGACGAATACCATATGAATCAAGTCCTGCAAGATCGTCAGAATGCCATTAAGGCAGAAAGAGAACTTATTGATAATCAGCACGCGGTTGAAGATGCAAAAATACTCGCAGACAATGCCAAATATAAAGCAGAAGCATTAGAAATTAAAAAGAAGTTGGATGAACAGGAAGCTGAGAAAAAGAAAATCGAAGAACAAAACAGAAAACAAAAAGAATTGGAAGAACGCCGTAAAACTGCGAGAACATTCGAAGAGTTATCTGCCGAATTGTTACCTGCCATGGAAAAGTATGCCGAACCCGCAAAATTAAAAGAGGAAGCGGAGCTTAAGAAAAAAGATAAAGATATGGTTGAAAATCTCTTTGATGATATAATTATAAATCCGGCTCCCAAGAAAAAAGGAAATAAGGAGCTTGATGAGATATTTGATGAACTGAATGAAAATCCTACGCTTGAGAAGGAAAAACTTGATACTTTTGCTAAATTTGTTGTTGTAGGAAAATTCTTCTTTAAAGAAAAAGAGGAACGGGAAAAGAATAAGGCAAAAAAAACTGAAAGCATAACAATAAAGCTGGATGATTTTAAAAAGGAAGTCAGTAATTTGAAAAAAAATCCGGATTTCAAAAACATTGCAAAGGAAATCATGGACGATCCTAAATTTTCTGAAAATGCTTTAAATTGTTATAAAAATTCTAAGGAAAGCGATGTTAAAGATGAAAATCAAAGAAATCTTCGTGCGGTTTTGCTTTTTTGCGCTTCGCTCAACACAAAATATGAGAAAAAACTTGATTTTCTAAAGAAAAGACCTCTTAAGGATTATTATTCAGATATGAATGGAAAGCTTAAAAATTATCTGGATAATGGTAATTTTGATAAAAAAGACGGGCGGTTGAAGACGCTTGTGTACAATGCAATAGTACTTCGTAACATTGAAAAAGAAGTTGGTCCGAACGGTGCTGCTTCTCCGAAGGAAGTTGATACAGAAGTAAAGAAGCTTAAAAATATTCCTGACATTGATTCGGTAATTAATACGACAATGCAGACCATGAAAACTCTTTCAATTGATTCTAAACTGAGAAGGGAATCGAAGAGGCCCGACTTCCCGCAGTTTTTCAGTGAGGTCGTTGAAAAAGCGTATGAGCAGGCAGTTGAAAGCGTGAAGAGAATGAAGCCTCAAAAAACGAATATCAAAGCTAACTATTGATGTCAACGATTTGTTCAAACAAGAAGGCGTGGGTGTTCCGGGTGATATCCGGCAGATAGAAGGAATCAAAGTAGTGGCAACGGCCGGTGACGGAAGGAAACTTCGGATCGTCACCGGCCTATTTTGATTTTAATATGAAAGCCAGGATGGAAACGAGGTTAAAAATCACGCCGGGGATTGAATCAAGGGGAAAATTATGATAAAATATTCGGGATAAAAGGAATTGTAATCCAAGAAGAACAGTCTTGACTACATAGGTAAAAAATGGGCGTGTATATGCCGGGCATTAAGCTGCAGGGCGAAAATGCAGTGATCAAAAAGAAAGACTATTGGTGGTGCGTATGTACGGCAGGACTTGTGACCAGCTGTCTTCTTATTGTCATTACGGAAACGGTCTGGGATATGCTGGTAAAGCGTACAGGGCTTTCCGGACTGCCGCTTGAACTTGTCGGATCTTTTTTACGTGCCGCACTGTTAGAGGAAACTTTTAAATTTCTGGGCTGTATAACGTGCCTGGACAAGGTGAAGCCCAACAGAAAAATTGATTTTGTCATGCTGTTCGGTCTGATCGGCCTGGTTTACAATGTGTTTGAAAAGTTCTTCATGGGAGGTGCAGGCTCGATCGTCGGGGCTCTTGTTCCCATGCATCTTATGTGGCAGTTTAATCAGGGCGCTCATTACTATGAGCATAAAAAGGCTGTGCTTGAGGGGAATAAAGAAAAAGCAAAAAAAGAAAAAATCGGATATATTCTGGTACCCTTTGTTTTCCATGGCTGCTGGGATTCGGTACTTTCTGTGGGCGGTTTTCTGATGGAAGATGAATTTCCGACTGCAGTAGAGGTACTTGGCTTCGTACTGATACTTGCCGTAGTGGCCGTTGGAGTAAGATATTCATTAAAAACCTTCAGAATGGTGGTGAAAATTGCTGTTGAAAACGAGAGAAGAAGCATTAAAATTCGGACTGTCATTTCCCGACACCTATCAGGATGCCCCGTTTCATGATAACGGGTGGCAGCTTGTGAGATTTAAAGGGAACAGGAAAGCTTTTCTGTGGACCTATGAGAAGGACGGTTACATAAATCTCAATGTTAAGGTCGCACCCGACAAGGCTTTTTTCTGGCGTGATCTCTATGCATCGGTAAAACCGGGCTATCATCAGAATAAGGACCACTGGAATACGATAATACTTGACGGAAGCGTTCCGGATAAAGACATCCGTCTGATGATCGCCGAGAGCTACGATCTGATCAGTGACAGCCCGTCGAAAAGAATATATGAAACTGTAAAGAAGATACCGTACGGACATGTGGCTACCTATGGGCAGATAGCGGAGCTCGCAGGCGATGGTAAGATGGCACGGGCGGTAGGAAATGCGCTGCATAAAAATCCGGATCCCGAAAACATTCCCTGCTATCGCGTAGTGAATTCAAAGGGTGAGCTCTCCGGTGAATTCGCCTTCGGAGGTGCGGGAGTACAGAAAAAGCTTCTTGAGGCTGAAGGGATAGAAGTGAAGGACGGAAAGGTGGATCTTCGGAAGTTTAAGATGACACCTGAACAGAAAGAAAACCATAAGTATTGAGAGGATTTTTACTACGCCGTTAAAAAAGGAGGAACTCAAAAAAGAGTTTAAGCTTAAGTGAGGGAAACAATAAGGGCCCTTATAAAAGCGCATCCGACAGACGTTTTACCGTTTCTTTGATTCGGTCCCAGTGTATGCCGCAGTAATTGATCACAAGAGTATGAGTGTCCCTGTTTTTTGTCAGCAGGTAATCCGAGAGTGCCGCAACGTCGATATCTTTTGCTTTTATTTCGGCTTTTAAGCGACAGTCCGGTTTGTCGGTGTCGAGCTTTAACAGAAAATGGGTTCCGGCGCTGGGCTCTATTATCGTCGCGATTTTACCGAGAGGAGAGTGTTCCAGCTCATATATCAGGCTGTCGCGTATTGAACGGAAATAGTTTCGCATGTGGTTTATGTGCCTTTCGTAGTAGCCGTCCCGGATGAAATGCGCAAGGGTGTATTGCTCTATGCTCGATACCGTGCCCGAATAAAAGCTCAGCTTTTTCTGATATCTTTCCACAAGGGCGGGCGGAAGCACCATGAAGCTGATACGCAGGGATGGGATAAGTGTTTTCGAAAAGGTATTCATGTAGATGACCTTACCTTCCGTATCCATTGAGTAAACAGGCATAATTGGAGCGCCTTTGTATCGGAACTCACTGTCATAATCATCTTCGAGTATGAACCTGTCGGGGGATGCTGCCGCCCATGCAAGCAGTTCCTGACGGCGTTTAATCTGCATTACATTGCCGAGAGGGAAATTGTTGGCAGGTGAAATATGTACTATATTTGATTTCTCTTTGATAAGGCTCTCGATAAGAGGTCCGTTTTCATCGGTGTCGGTAAATGACCATGCGGCATTGTACATGTCATAGATATTCGCTATTTTCTGGTTGCCTATGTTTTCTATCGCCCATTTTCCGTCCGGAGCGAACAAAAGTATGAGGCGCGCATATAGGTATTCGGTTCCCGAACCCACATAAATCTGATATGGCTCAACATTCATGCCTTTGTTGTCTGCAAGATAGGTGCACAGAGCCTCGCGCAGTTCATAGATCCCGTTGAAGGGAACTGTTTTTAAAAGAGCCTCGTCATGAGAGGAAATGGTGTAACGCATCAGCCTTGCCCATGTCGCAAACGGAAAGTTGGCGCGCTGCAGCCTGTTGGAACGCAGATCTGAAAAAAATGAATATTCAAATTCTTCTTCAAGGGGCTTCGGCCCCTTTTCTTTTGTTTTTGTCTTGGGATTTTCAAGCCGGTTAACATAGAAACCGCTCTTTTCGACACTGGTCACATAGCCTTCGAGCAACAGTTGCGAGTAGGCATTCTCGACGGTTGCGGTGCTGATGCCTAAATGTTTTGCAAAAAGTCTTTTTGACGGGAGCTTGTCTCCGGCAGATATTTTTTCGTTAAGTATATCCTCTTTTATACATTTATAAAGGTATTCGTATATGGGCGTTCCCTGACGTTTTGAAAGATCATAGGTGAGCATGGGTGTTCCTCCTGTTTTGGCATTAAAAAAATCTGACCTGCTTAAATTTGCGAATTCTGGTAATTACAATCATACCAAAAGTGATTATAATTGTCTACATATATTGATGAAAAATTTTTAAGCATTACATAAATACACTTACAAAATATTTCAAGAGGAGGAACATATAATGATCGCATTTATCGCATGTTCCGGCTGTGCTGCCGGAAAAGAGCGTTATGCAGGAAGCGGGCAAAGCTGTGCGGATGCAGTGACAGCGGGTTTTCTCAGGGGAGAATGCAGAAACGGATGTGTCGGAGCCGGGTCCTGCGTAGCAGTCTGCAGGCAGGGTGCCATGAGCATTCAGAACGGAAAAGTAGTGATAGACCGTGAAAAATGCGACGGCTGCGGGGATTGTGCAAAAGAGGGTGTATGCCCTCAGCACCTGATAAAGATGATACCGGATGAGGCTACCAACTTCATACCCTGCTCATCAAAAGAGGAGGATGAGGATACGGTACGCAAAACCTGCGGTTTCGGCTGCATTGCGTGCGGAGAGTGCACCAGAGCATGTCCGGAGGGAGCTGTTTCGATCGTAGATAATCATGCAGTGATCGATTATGACAAATGCGTGGGCTGCAGTGCCTGCACGGTAAAATGCAAAAAGAAAATTATTGTCGATACCCTTCATGATTTAAGAGCGTTAAAGGATAAGGTTGCTTTTGTACGCTGCAGCGGCGGAAACAGGGCATCCGCGAAATTAAAGGAACTTGGCATACAGGACTGCGTAAGCGCGGCAAAGCTCGATGCAAAAGCGCTCGGACTGTGCACCACAGGCTGTCTCGGACAGGGAAGCTGTACGGCAGTCTGCCGCTATGATGCGATAAGCGTAGTGAACGGAAGTGCATGGGTCGATCCCGAAAAATGCGTGGGCTGCCGTGACTGTACCTATGCCTGCCCGAAGGGACTCATCACTATTGTTCCCTATAAGGGACAGAAGCTTGTTCCCTGTATGTCTGCGGATGATTATGAGGACAAGACCGCGGTCTGCGACAGCGCCTGCGTGGGCTGCGAGGACTGCGTTAAGAACTGCCCGAACCAGGCAATATATATGGAAGATAAGCATGCGGTAATCGACAGCTCGCTTTGCGAAGACTGCAGCATGTGCCAGTATGTGTGCAGGAATAACTGTATAAAGGCTATGAGCGTTCCGGAGTATATCTACAGGCAGCGCGAGGCTCTGGCTTTGGCAGAAGACGGGTTAAAGGAGGAGTAAGAGATGAGAAAACAAAAAACCATGGACGGAAATATGGCAGCGGCACATGTAGCCTATGCATTTTCTGAAGTGTCCGCAATCTATCCGATCACTCCGTCCTCGCCTATGGCTGAAAACATGGATGAATGGGAAGCTCAGGGAAGAAAGAATATTTTCGGCGAGCAGGTTAAAATAATAGAGATGGAGTCCGAGGGCGGTGCTGCAGGTGCAGTTCACGGCGGTGTTGCGGCAGGTGCATATACAACGACGTTTACAGCATCCCAGGGTCTGCTTCTTATGATCCC
>DFFN01000198.1:0-5099 GCA_002369525.1 Lachnoclostridium sp. UBA3775
CTGCTCTTGCGCCGCCGATACCGAGTGCATATGCAAGGCCTAAATCCCATGCATCGCCGGTAGCATCCTGCTCAACAGCGATAAGGCAGGGAGTTCCCTTGCCGGCCTGATACTCTGAACGAACGGTATGTCCGGGAGCCTTGGGTGCGATCATTATAACATTAACATCAGCGGGAGGAACGATGCAGCCGAAATGGATGTTGAAACCATGTGCGAATGCAAGTGTCTTGCCTGCTGTAAGGTAAGGAGCAATGTCTGCCTTATATACATCAGCCTGTTTCTCATCGGGGATGAGGATCATGATGATATCGCCCATTTTTGCTGCTTCGGGAACCGAAACGACTTTAAGTCCCTGGCTCTCAGCCTTAGCCTTGCTCTTTGAACCTTCATAGAGACCGATAACTACGTTAACGCCGCTCTCCTTAAGGTTAAGGGCATGTGCATGGCCCTGTGAACCATAACCGATGATTGCTACTGTCTTTCCGTCAAGCTTTGACAGATCGCAGTCCTGCTGATAGAAAATTCTGTTCTCACTCATTGTATTAATCTCCTTTTGGATTATGATTATATTGTTTCCTGCGTTTGCAGGGAATAAACTGTTTATACGTTCAGAACATCGTCTGCGCCTCTTGAAAGTGCCGAAACACCGGTACGGCACATTTCAAGGATGCCGTAGGGCTTTACAACCTCGATAAAGGCATCTATCTTCTTGGAAGGCCCTGTCGCTTCGATAATGATGTCGTCGTTGGTATAATCAACGATCTTTGTACGGAAAACCTCGGAAACGGTCATCAGCTCCTGGCGCTTTTCCTGATCGTTCTTAAGCTTGATAAGAAGAAGCTCTCTCGATACCGAGGATGCATTGTCAAGCTCCTTAACCTTTTTAACGACGGGCATTTTTTCAAGCTGCTTTATTATCTGCTCCTTGTCGTCCTCGCTTCTGAAGCTTATCGTTATTCTCGAAACCTCGGGATCCGCGGTTTCTCCGACGGTAAGCGTGTCAATATTGAAGCCTTTTCTTCTGAACATTCCTGTAATGCGGTTGAGCACACCGTAACGGTTTTCAACAAGGATTGCTACTACTATCTTATCCATGATGCTCCCTCCTTTAGTTTCCGATCTTGATCTCGGTGATCAGGTCTGTGACGGTTCCGCCTGCGGGTATCATCGGAAGAACGCACTCATCCTTGCCGATCATGCACTCAACGATGTAAGGTCCTTCCTCTTTGAAAGCCTCATCAAAAGCCGCTTTTGCTTCATCAAGATTCGTGCATCTCTTTCCTTTGCCTCCGAAGGCTTCGGCAAGCTTCACAAAATCGGTGTGACGATCCTTAAGATCTGTATTCGAATAACGCTTTCCATAGAAAATCGACTGCCACTGTC
Source organism: Lachnoclostridium sp. UBA3775 (assembly GCA_002369525.1). Lineage (GTDB taxonomy): Bacteria > Bacillota > Clostridia > Lachnospirales > Lachnospiraceae > UBA3775. Next base: position 1,384 of record DFFN01000198.1, read on the forward strand.
TTACCATTCCGAGAACGGTATTGTTTAAAAGAAGGATAACAACGGGTACATGGTTGGTAACCGCAGTTGCCATCTCCGTAAGGCACATTCCGAAGCCGCCGTCACCGGTAACAAGAACGCTTCTCTCACCCGAACCGTAAGCTGCGCCGATTGCGGCACCGAGACCGAAGCCCATGGTACCGAGACCGCCTGAGGAAATGAACTTCCTGGGCTTTTCAAACTTGGCATACTGAGCTGCCCACATCTGATTCTGGCCTACGTCGGTAGCGATGGCTGTACCGGGAGCAAGATAGGTATCCATCAGCTTGATGATGTTCTTCGGGCTGAAACGCTTGTCATCGGGATCCTTCTCGGCTTCCTTCTTTCTGAATTCGGAAACCTTCTCCTCCCACTCGGGATGCTTTGCGGCGTCAAGGCCTTTGATAAGTCTCTGCAGAACATCGGCAACATCGCCTACAACACCGACATCAACCTTGATGTTCTTGTCAATTTCAGAATTATCGATATCAATATGAATCTTCTTTGCATTGGAAAGGAATTTCTTTGTGTTTCCTGTTGCACGGTCCGAGAATCTCGCGCCTACGGTTATCAGGCAGTCGCAGTTATACATCGAAAGCGTTGCTGCATAATGTCCGTGCATTCCGACCATGCCCAAGAATCTTTCGTTTGCGGTGGGCACTGCGGAAAGACCCATCATTGTCGAACCGATATATGCATCGATCTTGTCGGCAAGCTCAACGGCCTCATCGCCTGCGCTTGCTGTGATCGCGCCGCCGCCGATAAGTATGTACGGTCTTTCTGCCTTGCCGATTATTTCAAGCGCAGCTTTAACCTGCTCATCATCAACCGGCTTATTTTTTTCGGGTTCAACAAATGCTTTCTTTTCATATTCGCAAACGGCATTCTGAACATCCTTCGGAATATCAACGAGGACAGGTCCGGGACGTCCCGACTTTGCAAGCCTGAAAGCCTCGCGTATTGTATCCGCAAGCTTATCAACGCTGTTTACAAAGAAATTGTGCTTTGTGATCGGCATGGTCACACCGGTGATATCAACCTCCTGGAAAGCATCCTTTCCGATCATTGCCGTTCCGACATTGCCTGTTATCGCAACAAGAGGTATCGAATCAAGGTATGCTGTTGCGATTCCCGTTACAAGATTTGTCGCTCCGGGACCGGAGGTTGCGATGCAAACGCCTACTCTTCCGGTAGATCTTGCATAACCGTCCGCCGCATGAGCCGCTCCCTGTTCATGGGCCGTCAGCACATGGGTAAGTTCATCGCTGTGTTTATATATTTCATCATAGATATCGAGGACAGTTCCGCCCGGATATCCGAAGATAACCTTCGCTCCCTGCTCGATAAGTGTTTTAACTACTATTTCTGCTCCACGCATTATCATATCCTCCAAAACGGTATTTCTTTATTTCTTATATTTTGCAAGATTTTTGATGTAATCTTCTATGATGCCGACACAGCCCTCGACTCCGAATCTGGAGCTGTTAAGGCACATATCATAGTTTGCGGCGCTGCCCCATTCACCCTCACCGTAGAAATTATAGTAGGATTTTCTTGAACGGTCCATGCGCTTTATCTTCGATTCGGCATCCTTGCGGCTCAATTTATCACGCTGCGCCACATGGGCGACTCGGTCCTCATACTCCGCAGAGATAAAGACGGACAACAGCCCCGGTTCTCCTTTAAGGATCTGATCCGCACGTCTTCCGACAATCACGCATGAGCCCTGAGAGGCAATGCTCTTTATCGTGTCATACTGAACCTTCTGTATCGTCACATCCATGGGCTGCATACCGCCGAAGCCCGACTGAAGCATCAGGCTTTCCGGATTCATATATACCGAATATAAAAAGGAACTGGTTTTCTTTTCATCAAAGCTTGCGAGATAGTTTCCGGTGAAACCGCTCTTCTTTACCTGCTCCTCAAGTATTTCCTTATCGTAAAAAGGAATGCCAAGCCTGTCCGCAAGCACACGTCCGATTTCTGCACCATGGCTTCCGAAGCTTCTGCCTATTGTGATGATCACTTTACGCTCTGTCATAGCAATTCCTCCCGGTAATAATTCTTTATGATAAGGCCAAGACGCCTTATCCGTATATTATAATACTTTTTTCCGATTAAGTCTATAGCGAATTTAATAATTGTCCATGCTTTGCCTATGCTTTATTCCTGTGACGCTTTATCAATATTCCTGAAGAAATATATTATTAACGGCACTACCGTTGCGAACGACAGTACATCGGCAAGAGGCTGCGCGAACTGGATTCCCGGAAGTCCCACAAGGCTTTCGGATACCGCGATTATCGGGATAAAATACAGACCGCTTCGAAGCATCGCCGTGAAGCTTGCAAGGAGCTTATGCCCGGTTGACTGAAAGGTCATGTTGCTCATTACGATAAGAGGCTGCAGAAACAAGGCGCAGCACGCAAAACGAAGGGCTGTCTTTCCGATTTTTATTACCTCGGGGTCGTTTCTGAACCATGAAACCGCAGTGGGAGCAATGGTAAAACCGATGATTGCAAAGCATCCGAGCAGCACCTCGTTTACCAAAAGAGTAAACTTAAAGGCCTGCTTCACCCTGTCATATTTTTTTGCTCCGTAATTGAAACCGCAGACCGGCTGATAGCCCTGCCCCATGCCGAGACCTATCGCAAACATAAAGAATGCAAGGCGGTTTACTATGCTCATTGCGGCGATTGCAGGATCCCCATATCCCCTTGCGAGACGGTTAAGCACCATGGTCGAAATGCTTGTAAGGCCCTGCCTGATAAAGGCCGGAAAGCCCGTCGTAACGATGTCGGCAACGAGCATTGCCTTTAGGCTGATTTCCTGCACCTTAAGCCTGCACTGGGTTTTTCCCTTAAGGAACATAAAAAGCAGCAGCGAAAAGCTGATGCACTGGGAAAGCGCCGTTGCAAGTCCCGCGCCGGCAATGCCCATGTCGAGCACGAACATAAATACGGGATCGATAGCGATATTTATCAGGCTGCCCGTACAAAGCCCTATCATCGCAAGGCTTGCCTTTCCCTCGTAACGCAGTATATTGTTAAGCACAAAGCTTCCCATCGTTATCGGGGCGGCCGCCATTATAAATTTGATATAATCTTTTGCAAAGGGATATATAGTGTCGGAGCTTCCGAGCAGATGCAGAAGGGGTTTCCTGAGTATCAGGCTTGATATGCTCAGCACTGCTCCGACGGCAAGTGCCAGAAAAAAAGCGGTTGATGCCACGCCCGAAGCTTTTTTCTCTTCCTTTGCCCCGAGCATTCTTGAGATTATGCTGCCTGCGCCCTGTCCGAACATGAAGCCTATGGCCTGGATCACTGCCATGTATCCGAAAACCACGCCGACGGCAGCACTTGCGGAAGTATTTTTAAGCTGGCCTACGAAAAAAGTATCGGCCATATTATATATATTGGTAACAAGCATACTGATGACAGTAGGAATACCGAGGCTCACTATGAGCCTCGGTATCGGTGTTTCAGTCATCTTTTTGTATTGAACTTCCGACCTGTTCATATTTCCTCTCTTTCTCCACCCTTAAATAGTATAGGAAAGGAAACAAAAAGTCAAGTGGCACAAAATAAAAAACCCGGATTCTTTTCAGATTCCGGGTAACGCCTGCGGACTACGGGACTTGAACCCGAACGCCCTGGGGGCACATGATCCTTAGTCATGCCTGTCTGCCAATTCCAGCA
>DFFN01000198.1:5152-5900 GCA_002369525.1 Lachnoclostridium sp. UBA3775
CCAGCAAGTCCGCATGCCGTGTTTTTCAACACAAGCGATATAATATCATATAAATTCATGGATGTCAACAAGTATTTTTAAATTTTTTCTCCTGCGGACTCCGCTTTTTTTGATCTGCGGGATTTCCGTATTGAAATCACAGTAATCCTTATCATATCAAAAAGCATTCCCCAGACTAGAATTCCCGGGATAAGATACGACTTACGGTAACTTGAAAGCCTGGTCCCTTTATTGTCTATAAAGACCGCCTCGTTCATGGAAAGATCGTCGCCGCTTACATCCACTTTATAAGCGCCGGCAGAAAAAGCTTTAATCCCACTATGAGCAGGAAAATGATCACAAAGCCGATGACCGCGCTTTTAAGATTATTCTTGGCTTTCTCCCTGTCCTGCGGTTCTTCGGCCTTACCAAGCTTTACGCCGAGCGAGATACAGTAGACTGTTCCGAATGCTCCGACAATGAGTATTAACGGTATCAGGAAGCTTTCTATCCCTTCGGCAACAGGCTTCAGGGCCTCTTTAAAATCGGCGGCATAACAAACGCCGGTAAGCAATACGGCTGCCATAAGCAGCGCAATAATTTTTTTATATTTATTATTCAACAGCCATACCTCCTCAAACAGAAAAGAATACTTTTCATATAATAAATAACTTTAACACAGTTCACAATATTTGTAAAGCTTTCCGAAAAAAATGAAGCCCTTAATCAATAAGGGCTTCAAAGTTTTGTGCAGTTGATGGGACTTGAA
>DFFN01000169.1 GCA_002369525.1 Lachnoclostridium sp. UBA3775
GTATTCATATTTGATGCTGCCGTCGTAGTAATGGCAGCGGAAGGACTGCTTGGTGGCAACATATATGTTCTCGGTATCTGCGGCGGCTGCGATCGCAGTGATGAGATAATAGGAATCATTGACCGAGCACGGGATCTTGGCAGACAGCTCGTAGGTCGATATGTTCCATACATAAACGTTTTCGCCCGAATCTATCGTGGTGAGAAGCTGTCCCTGTTCGTTGTAATTCTGGTATTTTACGGAAAGATCGTGCTCGAGGACATAGTCGTAGTCTATAGCTTTTCCGGTGTCATATACATGAAGGGCCGACGAGAGGGCATACTCCGCCTCGGGTACATAGGGCCTTTCGTTGTTATCACCGGGAAGAGCCTGAGCGGCAACGGCGGCAGCATCGCGGCGGTACCCTTTTTCGAGAAGATTGAGGGATTCCTCCGCATAGAAGCGGGACTGGTTCTTCTGCTTGTCGAGATATTCTTCGGTGAGATCTTCGAGCAGCTTGGTCTTTTGGTCCGCAAGCGCACCCTTTTCCTCCGCAAGCCTGGACTTTTCGTCAGCCAGCACGGTTTTTTCGTCAGCCAGCACGGCCTTTTCGTCCGCGAGCTTTTTCATTTTGCCTGCGACTCTCGCATTGTAGATACCGAAAGCTATGCCGGCAACGGCAATGACGGAGGCGATGACCGAGGCGATCGCTATGTTTCTTTTTATGATCCTTTCTCGGTGGCGCTGCTTAAGATCATCGTAGGTACAGCCGAGAACCGGAGCCGTAAGCCTCAGCATTTCGGTCTTGAACCTGGCGTTTCTTGCCTTTTGGGTTTCGCCGCGCACATCTGCTGCCAGAGGCTCGACGGGCTTTCCTTCATCATCCACGAGAAGCTGGGCGGGGAAGCTTTCGTCAGGTTCGCCGGCGGTGAGCACGGCAAGCACATGGCTCCTGTCATGAAGAGCGATAAAGGTTTCGATTTCCTTGTTTACCCAGTAAGAACCGGGGGTGTCCGGAGAGCAGATGACGATCAGATACTCGGATTCCTTGATCGCCTCGGAAATATTGTCGTTAAGGTCGCTTCCGATGGGGAGCTCCTCCTGATCGCGGAACACGCGTTTTATCTTTTTCTTGCCGGTTTTTTTCTGCACTGCGGCGGGAACATGGTAGGTCTCAAGAAAGGTGTGTACCTTCTTTGCCGTTTCCGTGTCTAGCGGCGTATGTCTGTAGCTGATGAAAGCATCATATTTCATTTATTTACTCCTCCGAGAGTGCGTAGGTTTTGTAAAAAATATCTTTTGCTATAATGTATACGTCGGAAAGGTCGTCGGCCCTTACGGCAAGGTAGTCTCCGGGAATGCCGAGATAGTACTTTTCGGGATCCCATGCGGTAAATACCTTTACCCTGTGGTCGAGCTCCCTTGCATATATGCCTGAGCCGCCCTTTGCTATGCAGCTTGCGGCGAAGGGCAGAAGTTCGATCCTCTCGCCTGTTTCGGTGTCTATCACGGCAGGCGGATATTCGCCGGGGAATATATATTTATCGTCGCTCGGTTTGTAGGAGGACTCAAACTTTTCCTTCCGGCAGGGGTATATCTCCCCGTTGATCCCGATTATTATGTTAAGGTCTTCCTCAACTCTTACGTCCACATCTCCCTCGAGGGTACGTATCAGTATCTTATGGCCCGGACCGGCAAGGTTTTTGGCCCTTACATAGCCGACCGCAACTTCTTTCTTTGTGTAATGCTTAAGTTTTGAAGGGTCTTCGACATGGTCGTTCGCATATATGATCTCCGAGGACCTAAAGTAGCTTTCCATCCGGTCGATAAGAAATTTATCAAGGCTTTTTTTGTCATAGTTTACACCGGCTGCTTCGAGAAGGTCGCGCTTTAAAAGACCTCCGGCCTTTACCAGATGGCCCCCGCCTCCGCCGAGTCCCTCGGCCAGGTAGGCCGCAAGCTCGCTTGCCTTTACTTCCTTTACGCAGCTTCTTACGGAAAGCTTGACTCCGGAGGGAAGTATGCTGTAGACAAGGCAGGTGGCTATCGAATCCACCTCAAGCAGCATGTCGCTGATTATTCCGAGTATGTTGGGGTCGCAGGGCTCCGCTTCAACGACCGCAAAGGCATTCTGCTCAAAGAAACGCGCGTTTTCGAGCGCCTTGCCTGCGATTTTCAGCTCGTCTCTTGAAAGATTTGAGTTTTTGAACATTAATATCTCCGAACGAGAGAATTTTGCAAGATCCCTTAAATCCTTGTCGCTGGGATGGGAAATCTCCGAAAAACCGTTGGTGTCGGTCATCAGTCCGTAGTAAAGGGCGGTGGAAAGATTGACATCGCTGTTGATATCGATGTGTTCCATCTGCAGCAATTCGTAGATTATGGTCGAGCAGGAGCCGTAGCTGCTCCTGATCTCCGACAGGGCGGGAAGACGTCCCGTAATCTGGTGATGGTCGATCACCGCCACATTGTCGGCATCAAATTTCGTCACATTGCTTTCGCCGTACTGGCAGTCCACCGTGATCAGAAGCTCCGGGGGGTCTATGTACGTGACATGGTCGGCTTTTATTCCCAGACGGTTTATCATGAGCACGAGATTGCTTTTGCTGATCGAATTTCTTCCGCCGTAAACAAAGCGGGCCGAGATACCCTTTTTCTTCAGATACCATTTGATCGCATGGCCGCTGGCAAGGGCGTCGGCATCGGGATTGTCATGACATTGTATGACAATATCGGAGTATTTTGTAAAATCTGATAAACGCAGTGACATTTCCTGCCTCCCTTTGAAAGAATGGACGCTTTGATTATAGCATATTAAGGGAAAAAAAGCAATTTAACAATAATTAAGGACTTGCAGCCATGTTAGCATTGCAAAATCGACAAAAGTATTATATAATTATTTCTGTGTGGGCATTTGCCATACGGATATTATAAAATTATAAGAGTAATAGATATGCTTGATAATTATCAGAAACATACGGAAAAAAAACAGGAGCAGCTGCTTAAGAAGTACCTGTCGATCAAGTCCTTTGTTCCCGAGGCGGTATATTCGGACGGTACGGAATTGTTCCGTTCACCCTCCGAGCCGGACCCCTTTGAAACGGTAAGGATCAGGATAAGGATCTTCAGGAAGGGCGCAAGATCGGTAAAACTCTTCGTGGACGGCAAGTCCTTTGTCATGGTAAACGATTATAATAATTTTGGCGATATGTTCGATTATTATTTCTATGACATTGAGCTTGAGGATAAGCCTGTCCATTACTGGTTTGAGCTTAAAGCGGGCGGACAGACCTATATATATGACAGAACCGGCATCAAGGACGCACATGAGCCCGCATATGATTTTATGATCACCCCGGGGTTTAAGACCCCGGACTGGGCCAAGGGAGCGGTTGTTTACCAGATATATGTTGACCGTTTTTATAATGCGGACCCGACAAATGACGTAATGACGGGAGAATATGCCTATCTCGGAGAGCACATCAGGCATGTGGACCAGTGGGAGAGATATCCCCAGTCCATGGACGTGCGCGAGTTTTACGGCGGAGACCTTGCGGGAATAAGGGCAAAGCTGAATTACCTGCAGGAGCTTGGAGTTGAAGTGATCTATTTGAACCCCATCTTCGTTTCGCCCTCAAACCATAAATATGATGCGCAGGACTACGACAATATCGATCCCCACTTCGGAATCATCAAAAGACGAAGAGGCGAGCTGCTTAAAGAGGGCGATCTCGACAATTCCCATGCAACGGCCTATAAGGACGCGGTAACGGATCCGGAGAACAGAAAGCTGACGGACGAGCTGTTCATCGATCTTGTGAAGGAGATCCACAAGAGAGGAATGAAGATCATACTTGACGGTGTGTTCAACCACTGCGGATCGTTCAACAAGTGGATGGACAGGGAGCATATATATTCGGACGTTGACGGCTTCCCCGATGGTGCGTTTGAATCCCCCGACAGCCCTTACCGCAGTTTTTTCACCTTCAGTGATGAAAATGGATGGCCGAACAATACTTCCTACGACGGCTGGTGGGGCAATGAAACACTGCCCAAGCTTAACTATGAAGGGTCGGAAAAGCTTTACGATTATATCATGGGAATCGCCAGAAAGTGGGTGTCGCCGCCATATAACTGCGACGGCTGGAGACTTGACGTGGCGGCCGATCTCGGCCACAGCGCCGCATTCAACCATAAATTCTGGGCTGATTTCAGGAAGAATGTCAAGTCGGCAAATCCGGATGCCATCATACTTGCCGAGCATTACGGAGATCCTTATGAGTGGCTTAAGGGCGACCAGTGGGACACCGTAATGAATTATGACGCTTTCATGGAGCCGGTTACATGGTTCTTTACCGGCATGGAAAAGCACAGCGACTATTCGAGACCTGACCTTCTGAACAATGCGAAGGCTTTTTCGGAATCGCTGATCTACAACATGACAAGATACCAGACCTCATCGCTTCTGGTTTCGATGAACGAACTTTCGAACCATGACCACAGCCGTTTCCTTACAAGGACAAACAGGACACCCGGAAGAATCGAAACACTCGGGCCTGAGGCGGCCGAGAAAGGAATCAACAAGGCTGTCATGAGGGAGGCGGTAATATTCCAGATGACCTGGCCCGGTGCTCCGACGGTTTACTACGGTGACGAGGCGGGGATGTGCGGCTGGACCGATCCCGATGATCGAAGGACATATCCGTGGGGCAGGGAAGACAAGGAAATGATAAGGTTCCATAAGGAAATCATAAAGATCCACAAGAAGTACAAGGCCTTAAGGACCGGAAGTTGCAAGATTCTTTATGAGGGTCCCGGGCTTTTCTCCTTCGGACGCTTTGACGATGAGGACAAGTTCATCATCAGCTTCAACAACAATGATGACTACAGAAACGTGTCGATACCCATTTGGCAGGCCGGTATTACGGAAAACGAAATGCTTGTCAGCCTGATATATACCAATATTGACTTCTTTGCACTTGATGCAAGGCAGTACGCTTCGGACGACGGATTTGTGCATTACAACCTGCCTCCGTTTTCCGCAATTATAATGAAAAATGTTCCGCTAAGGATAATAACTATCTGATATGGAGAGAAGATGGCAGTAAGTAAAAAGGAAAAAGCGAGGATAAGCGGGATACTTGAAAGGCTTGATGAGCACTACGGCACCTCACTTATGACCTATCTGGAGCATGAAAAACCATATGAACTGCTGTTTTCGACCATAATGTCCGCGCAGTGTACGGACGAGAGGGTAAATCTTGTAGGCAGAACGCTTTACAAAAAATACCCGACGCTTGAAAGCTTTGCCGCTGCGGATCTTACAGAACTCGAACAGGACATACGTTCCACGGGTTTCTACCATAACAAGGCAAAAAATATAATTGCTTCGGCAAAAATGCTTCTTGAGGAATATGGAGGAGAGGTGCCGTCTGACATCGAGCTTCTGACAAAACTTCCGGGAGTAGGCAGAAAGACCGCAAATGTCATACGCGGCAACATATTCGGAATCGACAGCATAGTGGTCGATACCCATGTGGGACGGGTTTCAAGAAAGCTCGGGCTGACGAAGAAAGAAGACCCGGTGAAGGTCGAATTTGAACTCTATAAGGTATTGCCGAAGGATCACTGGATACTGTGGAACCTCCAGATCATCGCGCACGGGAGGGCAGTCTGCACAGCCAGAAGCCCGAAATGCGAGGAGTGCTTCCTGAAGGACCTGTGTCCGTCGGCAGGAAAAAAATAACATTATGATAAGGAAGGTGCACACATGAATTTTTTCAACAAAAAAACCCAGAAAAGGATAGTAATGGTTATCGCTCTTATTCTTGTGGCTGCAATGGTGCTTACTACAGTTGCTGCAATCGTAGGAAATTAAGAGGTGGTAAATGCTTGAAATAAAGGACATTCATAAAAGCTACGGAAAGCGCGAAATACTTAAAGGCGTGAACCTCAAGGCCGAAAAGGGTGACTGCATCGCGATTGCCGGCCTTAACGGCTGCGGCAAGTCGACACTTCTGTCAATCCTTGCCGGAACCTTGCGCGCCGATTCGGGAAGCTTTACGATAAACGGGGTGGACCTTATAAATGACAATAAGAAACGCAAGGGGATCATCGGCTATGTTCCCCAGGAAAACCCGCTTATCACCGAGCTTACCGCAAGGGATAACCTTCGCCTCTGGTATTGCGACAGCGCCCTTGACATGGAAAAGGAGTTAAAGGACGGTGTTCTTAAGCTGCTCGGAGTCGATGAATTTGTGGATGTCCGTATTGACAGGCTTTCGGGAGGCATGAAAAAAAGAGTGAGCATAGGCTGTGCCGTGGCACATGATCCTGCCGTGCTCATACTTGACGAACCATCTGCTGCCCTTGACCTTGAATGCAAGGAAAAAATCAGGGAGTATCTCGAGGAACATAAAAAAAGAGACGGGATCGTTCTGATAACGACCCATGACGAAGCCGAGCTTGCGATATGCAACAGGCTTGTCATGATGAAAAACGGAGTATTGACCGAGGAAAATCGCGGGCTTCGGGGCGCAGAGCTCCTCAAAAAGCTTTCGGAAGGATAGAAAATAATGGCAAAGAGCAAATTCACCTATGAGGTGAAGGATTTCGAACCGAATTATAAGAAAAATCCTGTCGCAAAGCTTGTCGGAGCGCTGATCTGCCTTGCAGTCCTTGCGCTTGTTTCCGCGGCCGTTTTTTTTATATTCAAAAAAGAAGAAAAAAAGAAGCTGACACCCGGGGAAACGGTCAAAGAGGCGGTTTCGGACTGCTTTTCGCACCTTTTCGGAGAAAAATCTCCTGTGACAGAGGGCATGGGCCTTGAAGAGAGCATAAAGCTTATTGAAAGCGGCCGCTTCGGGTACAGAGCCGATCTGCGTCTTAAGGAGATAAAGGATTTCGGGCTTGGCGTCGAACAGTATATAAGCGGGATCGGTGTCTCGTTTGACGGTGATGCGGATTTAAAAAAACACCGCATAAACGGCAATGTGTCCGGCTCATGGACCGTGGTGGCGCTTGACGTGCTGCAGTATGTTTACGACGGCAATGTTTTCGCTCTTTCGTCCGACGACTTTTTTAAGGAGACCCTTACGATTACCCCTTCGGAAGTCCTTCCTTTTATATATATGGGAAATGCGATTGAAAAAATCACTCCCGAAACGGAAGCGGAAAAGACGGGCGAGAGAAAAAGCTTTACGGTTGGCGGCCGGGAAATAAGCTGCGATGCCTATAAGATCAAAGTGATCAGCGATTGGCTTAACGATACGGCGGAAATGACGGCCTATATCGACAGGAACAACCGCCTTATCTATCTTGAGGGCAAATATGACAAAAAGGCGGACATTTCCTTTAAGCTGTCCCTTGACGGAAAGGATCATCCGAGCGATAAGCTCGAGTTTTCCTTCTCCTCGGTGATAAAAGAGGTGCCGGTTGACGGCAGGCTCGTAATTGACAGCGAAAACACAAAGGAAGGCCGCACGAGCAAAATAAGCGGCGAGCTGAAGATCAAAGAGCTTAAGCTTTCGGCGGATATGAAGCTTGAGCTTTCATATGCCGACAAGAGCTTTAAGCTTGATTTTTCGGGAAATGACGAGGTAAAGACCGCAAATGTTATGGCGGCGGGGAAGATGGTCTTTGAAAAAGGCAATACGAAGATGAAGGTCGAAAGCCTGAGCCTTGAATACGGCGGTGAGAAGATAGGCACTGCGGGAATCACCCTTACGCTTAAGGGTGAAAGCAAGGGCGAGGTCGATACGGGCTATCCCACCGTCAGGGTTATAGAATTAAAGGATTTCACAAAGGAAAACTTTGAGGAGATCAAAGAACAGGTAATGAAACGAATCAATGAATATATGGAGATATTCAAAAAATTCATTTAGGAGGAGCACATGAGACAGTCGACCATGTTATTGAGATTACAGCTCAAACGGGCTGCGAAGAAGATTCCGCAGCTTCTTTTGGGTTCTCTTGCCATCTCGGCTGTCGTTGTGATGGTTGTGCTTTTCTGCGCCTATTCGAGAAACGAGGAAAGCATACTTCCGAAGACCAGGATCGCGGTGGTCGAGGGTGAAAATGCGATGCTTTCCGACTTCATACAGGGACTTCTTGGCAACATGCAGTCAACCGATGCCATGATCACGATGGAACCGATGGAAAGGGAAGAAGCCTTTGCGGCCTTTAGGCGCGGGGAACTCGAATGTGTCATGGATTTCCCGACCGATTTCATGGCCGGCATCGGAAGAGGCGAAGACGAGGGAGCCATGCTTTATGTAAAAAACGAGGGCGTGGCCTACGATCTTGGAATCATTGTCCAGCTTGCCGATTCCGCGGAAAAATATCTTTCAACCGCAGAGGCCGCAAGCTATTCGATGAAGGATGTCCTGAATAAAACCGAACTGGACGATCTCAGAGAAGGCTATGATAACGATCTCGACGTGGTAAACCTCAGGGTTCTTCTGTTACGCGAGGACGATTTCAGCAAAATTGTGGTCGTGGGCGAAAAGGATACCTCCATATCACAGACCTATGCCTGCTCAGCCCTTGTAATGCTTATTCTCCTCTGGGGGCTTTCCTGCGGAGCCATGGTAAAAAACGATTCCATGCAGCTTGGACGCAAGCTTTCGGTCGGCGGAGTGTCGATTTTTAAGCAGGAGCTTATCAGGCTGCTTTCAATGATATTTCTTCTCGGAACGATGCTTGCGCTTGTGTTTGCGGCGCTGATCTCTGCCTTTCCCTTTGCAAAAGGGGCATATGAGCAGATCGATGTTTATGATGCCGGAAGACTGTGGCTTCTTCTTATATCCTTCATCCCCTGTCTTTTGCTCGCGGGAAGCATCGTTTATTTCTGCTTTATGGCAGCGGCCAACGAAATCGGCGGGATACTGCTTCTTTTTACCGGCACCATAGTGATGGGGTATATGTCAGGCTGCCTGCTTCCTTCGGTGTATCTTCCCAAGGCAATCAGAAGAACGGCAAAATTCCTGCCGACCACATATATGAGGGAGGAAGCCGAAAATGCCCTTGCGGGCGTGATCGATGCAAAGCATGTTCTCATCATGCTTATGTTTTCTGCTGCGTTTTTTGTTTTGGGCTTTATCATCAAGAATTACAGGAGCAAAAAAATATGAAAAGGACTGTGACGTTTTTCGGCCTTTTCATAAAAAGGCTGCTGAAGAAACCTTCATTTGTGCTGATACTGCTGTTGATGCCGATGATCGTACTGGCTTTCAGGATGGTTTTAAAGCAGGATTCGAAGAACATCGAAATTGCCATATTT
>DFFN01000129.1 GCA_002369525.1 Lachnoclostridium sp. UBA3775
GTTTTCGGACACCCTCGGGGGGGTAATGATAAAATTGACTACAGTGTGTCATATTATAAATAGTCTGACAAACGATATAAGGAGAACCAGGATTGGATAATAATGAAAAATATCCCCTTGCCTTAAAACCGGGGACGGTATTAAACGGAATATATGTAGTTGAAAAAGTACTCGGCCAGGGCGGTTTTGGAATCACCTATTGTGCAACTGAGTACAAGACAGGAAAAAAGGTTGCAATCAAGGAGTTTTTCCCGGATACGATGGCTTACCGTACAGCGACAACCGTTGCCTCTTACCCCGGAGAGAGAGCCGAGAGTTTTGAGTACGGAAAAAGCTGCTTTCTTCAGGAAGCTGAAACTCTTGCAAAATTTATCGGTAATGACAATATCGTCAGAATCTACAGCTATTTCGAAGAAAACGGAACGGCTTATTTTGTGATGGAATATATCGAAGGAACCAGCTTTGATCAGTATATCAAAGAAAAGGGTGGAAAGCTCAGTTTTGAGGAAACCAAGGAAATCCTTCTTCCGATAATGGATGCAATGGCAGAGGTACATGATAATGGTATCGTTCACAGAGATTTAACACCTGATAATATTTATATAACAAACGACGGAAAGGTTAAACTGCTTGACTTCGGTGCTGCAAGATACAGCCTGGGTGACAAAAGCAGGAGTCTTGACGTTGTACTTAAGCATGGATTTGCGCCAAAGGAGCAGTACACCAGAAGGGGTAAACAGGGACCCTTTACGGATGTTTATGCCTTGGGCGCAACTTTTTATTTTGCACTGACAGGGAAACGCCCTCCGGATTCTATAGACAGGCTTGAAGAGGATGAGCTTGTGCCACCGAGCAATCTTGGTGTTAAGTTGACTTACTACCAGGAGGCGGCAATCCTTCAGGCATTAAACGTCCAGCCGCAGGATCGTTTCCAAAATATGAGAGTGTTTAAAAAGGTAATGTTAAATCTTGATGCGGCAGAAGCTCCAACAAGAAATACAAAGCCGGTTGAGACAGTAGCTGCCGTACCTTCGGAGGTTATTAAGGTCCCTTCGGCTCAGTCGGATCAGGATATGGGACGAACTGTAGCAGCATCAATTGCTCCCGTAGGTTCAAATTCTGACATTCAGCCTGTGCCACCTATTCAGCAGACACACGTTGCACCTGTAAAACAAACGACTGATACCACAAAGAAAAAGAAAACAGGACTGATTATCGGATTTGCAGCTTTTGCACTTATCTGCATATTGGTAGCTGTTATTGCTGCTGTGAAAACCAACTCCGACAGCGGAACAAGCAAAAGAAACAGGGACAACGATGACGAGAAGGTAATAAAGGCAAGCGACGAAGATGATGACTGGGATGATAACGATGATACTCCTACACCCGCGCCGACAAAAAAAGAGAAAGATGATTCTGCAGAGGATCCAGTTCCGACATTGAAACCGACAAAAAAACCTGACCCGACAGCGACACCCGTACCGACTGAGGTACCGTTTAAGGAGACTGTAGCGGTTCAGACTGTTATTGGAAACCATGTAATGAATTTAAATGCCGGTGGTGAATATTGCTGTGATTATAATGACGGGGGAACAATATATGGAAAGTTTTCAGATTATTTAGAAAATACAAATGGAGAAATACTGGATGATACCAGCGGAGCAGGATTTGAAAATGTTTGTGTTACCAGTACACAAATATTATATATACAGATAGTCGGAAACACTAGACGTATCAGATTTATCAACAAGGATAAGTCCGGCTCGGGCTACTTTACCGATTTTACAAATGTTGGTAAGTTCATATTAACTGAAGACTATGTTTTTGTCTACGACAAGGATACAAAAAAGCTTTACCGAATGACATATTCAGGGGATATTCAGGAAAGTATGAAGCTTGATTCTACTGATGATTTTACGATAGACAACGGCTACCTTTATTATCTGAAAATAGTTCCCGAAACAAATGCTAAGGGATTATATAAGGTGCCTTGTAATAATTTTCTAGGAGAATGGTATTCTGTTTATAACACTGGTGGATATAGTTATGAGAGAGTTACTGTAGGATTAAATGGGATTGTATATGCTTATTGCGATGGATGTATATTAGGCTTTGATCCTGCTTCAATAAAAGGAAAAGGAAATCCTATAAAAAGTTTTAGTATTTATATTGGCAGTGTGATGCCAAACGGAAGTCATTATTGTGGAATGACTGCATGTGGAAACAATTATTTCTTTACAATTGCATCTTCAGACTGGTCTTCTTATATGACATATTATTTTAATATTGATGCTATGTATGGAAAAGAATATAGTGAAAGTACGAATACTCTTCAGATTAACAGACTCCTTCAAGAAGGCGTTAATTCATGGGTCCCGAATGTCATAGCGCTGGATAATGATTGCGTAAGAATTGAATTTTCTACATGGGGAAACAATATAGGATCCTATTATATGATTTATGATGCTAATGGTAATAATATTACAAATACATGATTAGGAGGATTAAAAATGGCTTATATTGAATGTGGAAACGGACATCTATATGATCCATCATTAAACGCAAGCTGCCCCTACTGCAGTGGCAACTCTGTAAGGATTGATTTCGCTGCCGAAAGCAGTGAGATTGGAAGAACCGCGCCTGTATCAGGCGGGTATGGAACGGCTCCTGTATCGGAGGTCGGATCAACAGTTGCACCTTCTTCATATTCTGCCAGAAAAGTAGCGGCAGAAAATAAGGCTGTAAAGGATGATGATGCCGGCAAGACGGTTGCAGTGTTTAAGAAAAAAATGAATCTTGAACCTGTTGTGGGTTGGATAGTATGTGTACAAGGTCCTGAAAAAGGTAAGGATTTCAGGATACTTGCAAAGAATAATACCATCGGCCGCGATGAGAAAATGGACATCTGTATCAAGGGTGATACAACAGTCTCAAGAGAGAATCATGCAAGGCTTGCATATGATGCAAAGCACAATGCATTCCATCTTATTCCTGCAGATGGTGCAAATACTGTCTATTTGAATGATGAACCGGTATATGTTCCCGCAAAGCTTAACGATCATGATATGATTGAAATCGGTGAGAGTAAATTTCTGTTCGTTCCGTTCTGTGATTCCCGCTTTGTTTGGCAGGAAGAAGCAAAGACAGGAGAATAGGATGTCTTTGTTCGGCAAAAAAAAGAATAAAATAAAAAATGTCAGTTACATATTGCCACCGGTAAGGCGGATGAGTTTTGAGTACGGAAATCTGCAGGGCATCGGCAATAGGAACAGACAGGAGGATTCATTTGCTCAGGTAAATGCAATGGATGTCATGAAGATAAAGGATGAAGGACTCTTTTTTACGGTCTGTGACGGAATGGGAGGCATGAGGGACGGAAAGCTTGCCAGTGAAACAGCTGTAGATGTCTTAAAAAAAGGGTTTATGAGTCTTGACAGAAGTTCTGATATTTCCTGCCAGCTTGAAAGCTTTATTGTTTCTGCATCTGCAAAGGTGGAGGATCTCCTTGAAGGTGAGGGAGGAAGTACTGTAATTGTTGCGGTGATTTATGACGAAAAGCTATATTTCGCAAGCGTTGGAGATTCATACTTTTACCTGAAAAGAGGAAATGAAATTTATCTTCTTAACTGGCGGCATAATCTTGAAAATGACATTTATCTTGAGAAAATAAGAAATGGTGACACAAATCCTTTTCCGGCCAGAGAGAATCGTGAAGCGGAAGCTTTAACCTCTTTCCTCGGAATGAGCGGGCTTGAAAGGATTGACAGAAGCAAAATGCCGATTCCGTTGAAAAATGGAGATGTGCTTTTATCATGCTCGGACGGAATAGGCGGAGTGCTTGACGAAAACGAGCTTAACGAGATACTTGAAGAGGGTAGTGCTGCAGAATGCTGTATGAAAATAGAGCAGCGTATTCTGGAAAAGGCTAAGCCCCATCAGGATAATTTCACTGGAATACTTGTGAAATGTATTTATTAAAAGGAAGGACAAAAATGATGAAAAAAACAGGAGTAAAAAACATTGCAAAAAGGGTAATGGCAGCCTTATTTTCGGTACTTATGCTTGCCTCTGTAATGTTTGTGAATGTACCTAAGGCAGCTGCCTTTGACAAGGAAGTAAGAAATGGCGTAGTTGCGGTGGTTATTGGTTTTAAAAATGGTTCCTATATAACTGTGAGTAATGGAAAAACCTATGAGATTCTAGATCAATTAAGTGAGGGAACCTATAGTGCGGGAAGTGGTTTTTTTGTTGGTGAATCCGAAGAAAATCCGCAATATTTAGTTACAAATATGCATGTTGTTTCTGAATTTGCTGATTATGAGGAAAGCGGAAAAACAACTTTTAATACATATATGTATAAAACATATCAAGATACTAATGGTAATCCTGTATATCTTCCGATTTATCTTGTAGCTGAAAGTTTTGAAATCCGGGTGTATTATAATGAGAAAGACTATGAAATAGCTTATATTGTTGATCATGGTGAGGTTTCAAAGGTGGATCTTGCCCTCTTAAAACTCAGGAAATCAACGGATAAGAGAAAAGCACTCCCGATTAAGGTCGCAACTGATGATAATGTTGGTGAGTCTGTTTATGTACTTGGGTTTCCCGGTAATGCCGATAATGATTATACCGCAGCAAGTAAGTATGATGTATCCGATGTTTCTGTAACTAATGGTGTTATAAACAAGCTTGTTACAAATAATCTAGGAGTGGACAGAATTCAGGTAGATGCCACAATTCATCACGGAAATTCAGGCGGACCGCTTGTAGATGAAGATGGCAATGTTATTGGTGTAAATACAAATGTAGAATCAAATTCTCCTTTTTCAGAACAGATTGAGGCTGATTACTACTCTATCAACGCAAGCCACGTTATCCAACTCTTAAAGAAGAATGATATCGAATATATAGAGGGTGGCAGCGGAAGCAATAGCAGTGATTCCAAAGAATCTGCCGAATCTTCAAGTTCATCGGATAAAGACTCCGATTCCGACAGCAACACTGCACTGATTATCGGTATTGCAGCAGCAGTAGTTGTTGTGATAATTATTGTCCTGATACTTGTGTTAAAGAAATCAGGTAAGAAGACTTCTGAGCCTGTCCAAGCTACACCTTCAAGAGTAAACGCCAAGACACCTATGCTCCGCTCAATGTCTGCACAGCATGGCGGAAGAAGTTTCCCGGTAGGAACAAATCCGGTCCTCATCGGACGTGACGCATCCAATTGTCTGATAAGCTTCAAAGAAGGAACACCTGGTGTAAGCGGAAGGCATTGTAGCGTAAGTTTCGATCCTGCTACAGGTGATTTCCTTGTTACGGATCTTAAGTCATCATATGGTACCTTCTTGATGAACGGAACTAAATTCACTCCGAACGTTCCTTATCATCTTAAATCAGGTGAGAGCTTCTATGTAGGTGATCAGGCAAATACTATCAAGGTGGAATTAAACTAAAATGAATACTGATGTTTATACATTTTCAAGCCGGGGCGGCAGAGAATATAACGAGGATAGCTTGTTTTATGTAGAAAATGACATGGCGGGCTTATATATTGTTGCTGACGGCCTCGGCGGACATCAGTTCGGAGAGATAGCTTCGAAAACTGCTTGTGAGACTCTGGCTTCGGAATGGAAAAAGGAATGCTCCGACAGAAAACAATGGCTGACCGATGCGCTTGTTAAGGCAAATAATAATATTCTTGCATTTCAGAAAGAAAAAAATACTGTATTGAAGAGCACAGCGGTTGTACTTGCCATTGATGATGACAAGGCATGCTGGGCGAATGTAGGTGATTCGAGGCTCTATTTTCTACATGATTCTTCAATTTATTCTGTTACGGAGGATCATTCGGTTGCCTATAAGAAATATAAGGCGGGAGAAATTACGAAAGATCAGATTGGAAATGACGAGGACCAATCCAGGCTTCTCAGAAGTCTAGGGAGCACCGAAAGATATGAGGCACAACTTTATGAGAGCGATGTGCTTATTGATAAGGGAGATGCGTTCCTTCTCTGTTCTGACGGAGTATGGGAGTATCTGAAAGAAGAAGAAATACTTATTGATTATTTTAAGGCTGACAGTAGCAAAGACTGGGCTGAGAGACTTTTGGTCAGGTTGATGTCAAGGATTGATGGCAAGAACGATAATCTTTCGTTGATTGGAGTAATGATTCGCTGAATCATGGGAGGAAATATCTTGAAAAAAATCAGACGGTTGTTAACTCTTTTTTTGCTTTGCTTTTTGTTTGCTTCGGCGTCAGCAGAAGAGACTGTAGAGATTGAAACAGCTTCATCTTACTGCATGGATGGGGAGCTGTACTCATTCTTTTCAATAGACGAGCAGGTTAATCCAGAGAGCTTTGGCGTGGTTATACATGAAAGCGAAATATATGTGGATAAGAGCCAGACTAGCTTTAAGAGACTTAAAGATACAGACGCTGTGATTCATTACATTTATCTTATTGACGAGTCAAAGTCTATTAGAAAGTATATTGACTCGATCAAGGCTATGATGAAGTCCATTGAAGAAAACGAAAAAAGCAAAGCTGATTACAGTGTTGTTTTTTTTGGCGACAAATTCAGAGTAGAGGCTGAAGGACTTAATTCTGCAAACGAGGCAGCGAAAGTTATTGAAGCAAGCAAGTTCGATCAGAATTATACCGATCATTATATGGCACTTAACAATGTGATTGATCGTATCGAAAACAAAGGTCTGAACAAAGGCGATATCTATAGCATCATAATGATCACAGACGGAGAGACGGATGTTAATAAAAAATTAGAGAAAAGAAGCGTTGCAGAACTTGCAACCGAACTTGATGCAAGACTGGAAAAAACCACATATATCACAATTAGTTCTGTCTGTACAAATAAGTGGTCAAAGGAAATTTCAGATGTTATTAAAAAAGGAATTGGTCGCCACTTGTTCATGGAAAACACTGATGAAGCAATCCGGTGTGGTGTTGACCTTACTTCCTACTATGATAATCTTTGCAGGCTAAAAT
Source organism: Lachnoclostridium sp. UBA3775 (assembly GCA_002369525.1). Lineage (GTDB taxonomy): Bacteria > Bacillota > Clostridia > Lachnospirales > Lachnospiraceae > UBA3775. The sequence continues at coordinate 7,007 of DFFN01000129.1, forward strand.
TAAATATTAAACGAAATGAGGAGGCTCCGACTTTTTTTATTAAGATGCTTCTTGAAGGTGGAGACATCATTAATCCTATTATATATGATCTTACATTGGAGAATGTAAAGGACTTTTCGTACACCGATGGTGAGAATGAACCGACAAAACTTCCGGATGATATTCCTGTAGAACCCGAGGTTACAACAGAACCTGAACCAACAGAGGATCCTAAGCCGACAGAGGATCCTGAGCTTCCGATAATTGAATCGTCTTCGGAGGAGCATGAACCAGAAAGTGGTAAAGCTTCAGATGAAAACGAGGTAAACGATTCAGAAAAATCGAAAAAGGATGATTCGGATGATAACAAGACCATTATTATCATTGCGTCCTGTGCAGTTGCGGCTGTTCTTCTGCTGGCGATAATCATAATAATTGTTTCAAAGAAGAAAAAGAAACCGGAATCTGTGGGTATTAAGATGCTGCTTGAGGTATATGAAGGAAAATGCATGAATAAGACTAATGTTGTCTATCTTGACAGCGTGTTAACAGTCGGTTCCTCAAAGGAGGCAAATATTGTTTTTTATGACAATACGATTGAGGCGATACATGCCAATATTCTGTTCATGAATGGTAAGGTTTATATTAAAGATGTGTCCCACAATGGTGTTTTGCTCGGCGGAATGAAAATAAACGACACGAATGTGTTAAGGAGTGGGGACATAGTTACAATCGGACATAGTTCGTTTGCATTAAAATTTCCTGTTTGACATTTGTGCACTTTCCCATGTGCAACTTGCACAAAGAAAATTTTTATCATCAAAAACCTGCACAAAGTTAATCTTAAATTTTTAGATGGGGCTGTCGCAATAGAGTGTTGTGGCAGCCCCCTTTATTTTTTATGAAAAATTTGATGAATGGTCGGATTTCGTTTGAAGAAAAAGACTGCCGCACTTAGTGCGACAGCCCCTTTTTTAGTTATTAATTTTGATTTTTACAGATCGTAATATTTTGCGAACTCTGCGGGGTGAGGATATTTATTGATTTCGGAAACATCCTTTCTTCTTCTTGCAATGTACTGCTTGAGAAGTCTTTCGGGGAATACACCGCCGGCGGTGAGATAGTCATGGTCTTTTTCGAGCTCGTCAAGAGCTTCGGAAAGAGATGTGGGAAGACCCTCAATCTTAGCCTTTTCCTCATCGCTGAGGGTGTAGAGGTTGAAGTCGAAAGGTCCCCATCCGCGTTCTGCGGGATCGATCTTCTTTGCGATTCCGTCAAGACCTGCCATGAGGATCGCTGCGTATGCATAGTAAGGATTGCAGGTCGCATCGGGGTTGCGGAGCTCGAAACGCTTTACGTCGGGGCTCTTTGCATATGCCGGAATTCTGATAACTGCAGAGCGGTTGCTCATTGCATAGCCGATGGTAACGGGAGCCTCAAAACCGGGAACCAGTCTCTTGTAGGAGTTGGTCGAGGGGTTCGTGATGGCGCAGAGGGATCTTGCATGTGCAAGAAGTCCGCCCATAAAGTAGTGAGCTTCCTTTGAAAGCTGGGCATAGCCGTCTTTATCGTAGAATACGGGCTTTCCGTCCTTGGTAAGCAGCATATGGACATGCATGCCGTTTCCGGCCTCGTTTGCAAGGGGCTTGGGCATCAGGGTTGCTGTGCATCCGTCGGCAACTGCCTCGTTCTTTATTACATATTTGGCTGACATGGTGTTGTCGGCAAGAGTGAGCATATCTCCGAGCTCAACTTCGATCTCCATCTGTCCGCAGCCGCCTACTTCATGATGATGGTATTTAACATCGATGCCCCATTCCTTCATTGCAAGGCACATCTTGCTGCGGAGGTCATTCCTGATGTCCATCGGAAGGCTTGAATGATAGCCTGTACCGTGTGCGAGCTGGTAGCCATTGTTGTTGTCTTCAAAGCCCGAAGCCCAGTGAGCCTGCTTTGTGTAGATGTTTACGGAAAGATTCTCCGAGGTCACTTCATACTGAAGACTGTCAAAAATATAGAATTCATACTCGGGTCCGATGATCATTTCGTCGGCGATGCCGGTTTCCTTCATATATTCAAGTGCGCGTTTGGCAACGTTTCTGGGATACTGGTCAAAGGGTTTGTTCTCGGGGAGACTGATGACCTTTACGTCACCGATCATAGAGAGAGTCGGAATCTCGGCATAGCGGTCGATCACTGCCGAGTCAAGAACCGGGGTAAATACCATGTCCGAATTCTCGACAGGAGCATAACCATAGTTCGAACCGTCAAAACCGATTCCTGCCGTCATTGTTTTTTCTGTAAGCCTCTCGGCAGGGATGGAAAGATGTCTCCATCTGCCGTCTACATCCGTGAGTTTGAAGTCCACCATGAGTATTCCCCGGTCCTTTATCATCTTTTTGATCTTATCAAGTGTCATTTCCATACGTCCCCTCCAATTATTGTTTTTTTCGGATCAGAAGCTCCTGACCCAGTTAAGAAGCGAATCCCGCCATATGTTTTCATCCACGGTCCTCTTCATTTCATCGTTCACGGGACCGTTAAGTGACATCTTATACAGGATGGTCTCCTGCAGTTCCTCTACCGTCATTTCCTCATAGGGCTTATCTATCTTCCTGAAGCCCTCCTTCTTATCCGAAACCTTCTCTTTTCCCGCCTCTGGCTTCGCTGCCTGCTTTTTCTCCGGCTCGGGCTTTTTCACCGACTCAGGTTTCTTATCCGTCTCGGGCTTTTTCTCCGGCTCGGTTTTCTTCTCAGGTTCTGTTTCTTTCTCCGGTTCTGTTTTCTTCGCAGTTTCCGGCTTCTTTACAGAATCCGTTTTTATCTTTGACCCGGATTTCTTCTCCGGCTCCTTCAGATTCCCTGTATCCTTTATGAAGATCTCTCCGTTGCAGCCCTGTACCTCATAATGGATGCACCCTCCGCCGGCATCTATCCACTGATCCGACAGCATGGCCTTGTATCTGCCGGATGGCACACCTATATCCATAGTAAATGGCGAATCGTCATTATTCACCACCACCAGCGCCACATCCTCCTTCATGGTCCTGGTATAGGCATATTGCCTGTTGGTAAGGAGTTTCTGCTCATATCCGCCGTAGGAAAGGGCGGGTGTGCTCTGTCTTATCTTTCCGAGTTTTGCGATGGTCCGGGTCAGAGGATTGTCATTAATGTCATTTATATGCTCCGTAAGATCAAGCTCGGGCCTTATCGCCCAATCATCTCCTCCCCCCTTCTTCCCTTCAATACCGAACTCAGAGCCGTAATACACCGAAGGCACTCCCGGAAGGGTATACTCCAGGATATATACGGGTATGAGATGGGCCTTGTTCGAAAGTATACTGGCTATCCTCTCCACATCATGATTATCTGCGAAGTTATACAGCCGAAGCCCTAAAGGATCTCCTCCTCCCATGTCATACAGCCTCTTTACGGTATGAGCCACCTCGAAATAATTATGGTCGTTATGTCCGGAATACAACGCCTTTTCCAGATGATAATTGGTGACTGCATGGATGTGTGCATCCCTTTCCCAGCGGATGTATTCGCCATGGATCACCTCTCCCATGAGGTAGAAATCCTCTTTAACCTCATCGGCCACTCTCCTTAACATCTGCATAAAACCGAAATCCAGCACATCTGCGGCATCAAGTCTGATCCCGTCTATATCAAACTCACTAACCCAGAACCTTATCACATCGGCTATATACTCCTGAACCTGGGGATTTTGCTGATTCAGCTTGACAAGAAGGTCGTATCCTCCCCAGTTATTGTAGGAAAAACCGTCATTAAAGCTGTTATTCCCGCCAAGGTTCACTCCCGAGTACCACCCCAGATATCCGGATGATTCACGTTTTTCCCGTATATCCTTAAACGCGAAGAAATCCCTGCCGGTGTGATTGAACACACCGTCAAGGATCACTCTTATCTCCTGTTTATGGCACTTGGACACAAAGTTCTTAAGATCATCATTTGTACCAAGCCTGGAATCCAGTTTCCTGTAGTCCGTAGTCTCATAACCATGTCCCACGGACTCAAAAAGCGGACCTATGTATATGGCATTGAATCCCAGATCCTTTATCACCGGGATCATGTTATCAAGTCTCTTAAGCCTGTGAACGCACGCTTTGTAGTCATTCTCATGAGGGCATCCCAGCATGCCAAGAGGGTATATATGATAGAATACTGCCTCATCGTACCAAGCCATAATCACCTCCGGATAATACTTATATCTGCTTCATACTCTCAAAAGTCTCGATCACTTCCCTGTCGGGCTCGCGTGTGAGCATGGACACGATCACATTGATCACAAGGGCAAATATGAAAGCGGGAAGCAGTTCATATATGGCAAATCCGCCTCCGAGCCTGCTTATGCCGTACTTCCATGCAAAAACCATAACAGCTCCGGCTATCATGCCGGCAATGGCCCCCTCTTTGTTGGATCTCTTCCAGAAAAGCGCCAGGAGCACCACCGGTCCGAAGGTGGCACCGAATCCTGCCCATGCAAAGGAAACTATGCCGAATACCGAGCTGTTGGGGTCATTAGCTATGACCACAGCTATGGCAGAAATAATTACAACAGTTATCTTGGCAACTTTGACAGCAGTGTCATCACTGAGCTTCTTTTTACCGAAGCGCACCAGAAGATCGCTGGATATGGCGGAAGCTGCAGACAGAAGCTGTGAATCCGCCGTGGACATGGTGGCCGCCAGCATTCCCGCAAGAATAATACCTGCTATAATTGCAGGAAGAATGCCAAAACTGCTGAGATAGTTGGAAATATGTATTATCACTCTCTCCGCATCTCCGCTTCCCTCA
>DFFN01000175.1:0-412 GCA_002369525.1 Lachnoclostridium sp. UBA3775
AAATTTTTTTATAATTTTTTTCAAACCAAAAGAGCCTCCCTTTCATCCGGGAAGCTCTATCGTTATTTCAAGATTGCCTGCCGACACCGAAGCCCTTATGCTTCCGCCCAGCAGCTGCGTAAATTCCTTGGCTATCGCAAGACCGAGTCCCGTGCTGCCTCCGGTGCGGGAAATATCCCTCGTGTAGAAGGCATCAAATATATGCTCGGTATCTATGTCCGCGCTGTCAACCGGATTGATAAACCTTACGGTCACCATAGCCTTCTGCAGAGACTTTTCGGTTTTTACGCTAAGGTTTCCTCTCCCGTGCTTATAGGCATTGCTGCAAAGATTGTCAAAAATGCGGAGAAGCATGTTCCTGTTGCTTTTTATCTTCGTCCTGCCAATACCGTTTTCAAGCACAATGCTGCGC
>DFFN01000175.1:459-8672 GCA_002369525.1 Lachnoclostridium sp. UBA3775
CTGCGCCCCCTGCCGTTAAAATCATCATAATAATGGGCAATGCTCTCCTCAAGCACCGAAACAAGGCTTAAGTCGCTTTGCTCCGGCTTGCCGCCTGCAGATATCAGCTTTGAAAATTCAAAGAAGGCGTCGATCAGTTCGGACAGACGGTGCAGGCGCTTTTCGACTATCTCAAGCTCCTTCCTCACCTCGTCTTCCGGCATATCAGGATTTTCATTCAGCATATCAATGTAACCGAGCGCCGAAGTCAGTGGAGTCCTAAGGTCATGCGAGATATTCGCAAGCATCATATCCATCCTCTCGCCCTTTCTGGCAACATCTATCTGCTGGGCCCTGAGCATTTTCATCAGCTCGTTTATCCTTTTTGCAAGCTCCGCACTGTCGGAGAAAAAGCCTTCCGTATGTATCAGGGCATTGCTGTCCTTAAGATCCGGTCTTTCAAGCTGCCTTATAAAATTCCTGTTTTCCTTTATATGAAGAAAAAGGAGCAGCGAAAGAATCACTGTCATAATCATTAATATGATAAGCGCGATCAACATTCCCTGCTCTCCTTTCGGTCAATCAATTTCTTTTTTTGTAAAAATATGGTACCCCGACATAAAGGTCAGCAGAATAACCGCTGCGCCCATAAGCATGCAGACATTAATGTAGGTCCTGTCTTCATTCTTTGCGATCTGGTTGAGCATGTAACCAAGCTCATATTTAAGCACCGTCTTCTCGGCAAATGCCTTTGTAGCCTTGATCCCGTACATGGTCAGTGCCACAAGCGTAAAGCCCAACGGGAGTATTATGGTCAGCGCATTAAAGGCCGCCGTCCTCTTTACCAGGAAAGCTATCAGAATAAAGAAGCCCGTTATCGCAGCAATGACCGGAAGCTGGTAAAGAACTATCTTAATGAAGCCTCCGAAATCAGTCGAATACTTACTGCCGTTGACTGCCGAATTCACAAACCAGAACAGGACATTCACAAGCAGGAACACTGCAGTATTGAAAATTAGCGCCGAAAAATATTTCACCATGAAATATTTTTTTCTGCTGATGGCCGAGCTGATGGTATTCTTAACGGTCTTTTCGCCGAAATCGGCAGTCACTATCATATATACCGGCATTATCATCAGGTAATACCAGGTAAAATTAAAGCCCATCATCCTGACATCAAGCTTTGAATCCTCGCTGAAGCTTACCGGCATTCCGAGACTTATTCCTCCGGCAAGCCTGGTAAGGACCGAAATCATGTAGGTGCCTATCGTTGCCAAAAGAAAGATAATCAAAAGCCTGCTTTTTTTCATGCGGAACAGATCCGCCTTTATCATGTTTATCATAGCATCCCTCTCCTAACTCACCAGATTCTTGAAATAGTCTTCAAGCGAAACGCCGGAATCATATATCCCGTTGACATCGATACCGTTCTCAACAAGCAGCCTGTTGATCTTACTGATCTGCAGAGACTCGTCATATATCCTCATCTCGCCCTCATCAATGACCATGTACTCGCTGTCACCGTAGTTTGTCTCAAACAGCGACGCCGTCCTTTTGATATCGTCGGTTTTAAGGACAATGCAGCGGCTGCATTCCCTGTCAAGCTCTTCCTTGGTGATCTCCTTGATGACCCTGCCTCCGTCTATGAACATGAAGCGGTTGGCCACCATGTACAGTTCGGAAAGAATGTGGCTGCTTATCATCATCGTGATGCCCTTTTCCTTGTTGAGCCTGAAGAATGTGTCCCTTAGCTCGCTAATTCCGATGGGGTCAAGTCCGTTAATGGGTTCGTCAAGAACGACAAGGTCCGGGTTGTCAAGAAGGGCGAACGCGATGCCGAGCCTCTGCTTCATGCCGAGGGAAAAAGCCTTGAATTTCTTGCTGCCCGTATCCAAAAGCCCGACAGCCTCAAGCACCTCATCTATTTTTTTATAATCACAGATACCTTTCTGCAGACAATAGTATTTCAGATTGTCATAAGCACTCATGTTTCCGAAGAATGCCGGATTTTCTATCAGGCAGCCTATGCGGTTTCTTTCCGCTTCGGCAGCTTTTCCTTTCTTACCGAAGATCTCATACTCACCCGAGCTTGCCTCGGTAAGTCCGGTTATGGTTTTCATCAGCGTGGTTTTTCCGGCTCCGTTGCGGCCTATCATCGCATATATGTCACCGCTCATGACCGATATGTCGGCTGAGTCGAGCGCCTTTACTTTCCCGTAGCTTTTGGAAAGCTTTTCGGTTTTCAGGATTATGTCCTTCATAGCTCTGCCTCCTGTTTTGTCCTTTGCAAGCTCCATGATAAACCACAGGTATGAAAAAACTCTTAATTAAATCCTTAAAAATCCCTTAACGATATTTTTTACCGTCAATAATCCTCCAGAAAGTTATGTCTTACTCCATCCTTTTTATATTCTATGACAGTATCAATGTGTACGTTTTCGACGCTGTTGAAAATGTTTGATTCCACAAAAGGATTTGTTTTCTTAAGCTCCGCTATCAGTTTTTTGGTTTCCAGACGTTTGCTTGAGGTAGTACCGTCCTCATGACAGGTGGTGCATGTGTCGGTAAAATGGCAGGCGCACTGCAGAAAATGAAGCTCGTTATAGTCTCTCCATGCACATATATCGCTTTCTCTTATCAGGTACATCGGCCTGATAAGCTCCATCCCTTCAAAATTCGTGCTGTGAAGCTTGGGCATCATGGTCTGTATCTGGGCACCGTGCAGCATGCCCATAAGTATGGTCTCTATCACATCGTCATAATGATGTCCCAGTGCTATTTTATTGCAGCCAAGCTCCCTTGCCTTGCTGTAAAGATAACCGCGTCTCATCCTTGCGCACAGATAGCAGGGACTTTTTTCAATGGTATCTACAGTGTCAAAAATCGTGCTTTCAAATATGGTTACCGGAATTCCGAGCGCCTTTGCATTGCTTTCTATCAATGCCCTGTTTTCTTTATTATAGCCCGGATCCATAACGAGAAACGTAAGCTCGAACTCCATCTTTTTGTGACGTTTAATCTCCTGAAAGAGCTTCGCCATCAGCATGGAATCCTTCCCGCCCGAAATGCATACCGCGATATGGTCCCCGTCTTCTATCAGCCTGTAAGTTTTGCAGGCTTTTACGAAAGGAGCGAGAAGCTGCTTGTGGAACTTCTTTTGTATGCTTACCTCGGCACGCTTTTTTCTCTCTTCTTTGCCGTCATCGTTTTTTAAACCGGCCCGCACATAGCCTACATAGCCATCCGTCAGACTGTAACAATCCCTGCCTTCAAAACACTCTATGCTTTCGTCCATTTCTCCGGTCATTCGCCCGATTTCACAGTAAAAGATCAGTTTTTTATCCTTCGGGATTTCTCTTAACTTTACGCTGTTTTCAAGATCGGATATGAAAATATTAACGGCTCCGGGTATCATTCCGTAGGCAGTCAGGCCCTCATCCCTTATATCGATCAGTTCATAAGAACCCTCCGGCAGATTTTTTAGCTCATCATAGCTTATTTCTTTCATGGTTTTCATCTACTCTCTTTAAGGTTTATACATCCGGTAGCCGACGCCCCAGATAGTCTCGATATACTCAGCATCCGGATCGGCCTTTTTCAGTTTTTTTCTTATCTTGCTTATGTGAACATTAAGGGTATTGTCATCGCCGACATTTTCGTCATCCCACACCAGTTCAAAAAGCATGCTCTTTGTATAGGTACGTCTTGGATTTTCCATTAGCGTCGACAAGAGCTTATATTCCTGTGCGGAAAGCTCAATTTCCTCCCCCTTGCAGTAAGCCCTGTGGGCTTCGGTGTCAAGCTCGATGTCGCGGAACCTAAGTGTTTTATTATTCCCGGCCGAAGCCCCAGCCCCTCTGCCTGCCTCGGCAAGCCTCACCCGAATGCGTGCAAGAAGCTCCGCATTATCAAAGGGCTTTGTTACATAATCACTTGCACCCAGCTCAAAAAGATCAAGCTTTTTCTCAACATCAGAAAGAGCGCTCGTCACTATCACCGGTACATTGTGTTTTCCCTTCAGCTCCCCGATTATCTGCTCCCCGCTCTTTCCGGGCAGCATCAGATCAAGAAGCACCAGGTCAATGTCCGGCCCGTGAAGAAGCACTCCCTCCGTGCCTGAATAGGCGCTCTTTGTTTCATAGCCGTTTTTTTCAAGAAGCTTAGAAAGCATTCCGTTGATGTCGTTGTCATCTTCGATTATCAGTATAGTGCTCATATAAAAACCTCTTCCCGAGCTTTACACTCCGATAATCATGTTAACATAAAACAGTGGTTTTGGCAAGAAGCAAGAAAACTATTCCTCAGTCCTCTTTGCTTTGAATTCGTACAATTTTATCGTGTCACCTGTAATTGTTGATCCAAGAACAACCGACTCGATTTTATCATTTTTAAACTCTTTTATCCGGTCAAAGGTTTCTTCACTCGGTACCCAAAGGTATCCATGGAGTTCAAAAGTAATATTATATTTACCTAACCCTGTTTGTTTATAGATTTCTTCATTAAGTCTATAATTGGCAGCGGAACCGGCCTTATTAACCTTAACTTCGGATCCGTCTTTATAAACCAGAACGAATGAGTTCATTATTTCATCCAATCCCTTAGATTCATCGGCTTCATTTTGAGAACCGTCCATGATCAGGCTTAAGCCCGACACTCCGAACTTCTCGATTTCAACGTTATCATTGTCACTTTCAAGTTCGTAATAAATAAACGGTAATTCCTTTTCCGGAATAATATTTACAGTCTTTTTTATTTCCCCGCCATTATCATCACTCAGCTTATAATCAAAAATCAATTCAGGTTTTTTATCATCATTTATCCTGGCGGTTCTTCTCGTCCATGCAAGGCAGCAATAATCATTTCCGTCATTTTTAAGCAATGTCGGTTTTGCCATTATCCCGTCATAACCCTTGGGCATTTTCAACATTACAAGATCATCCACAAGAACCTCCGTTGCATATGCCGGAACATCCTCGTTAATCTCTTTTTGGGTAACAAAGTGTTCCTTTACCCACCTGATTCCTTCTTCATCAAGACCGGTATAGCGAACAACAGCCATAGAATATATTGCGTCGCTCAAAAGCTCAGTGATTTCAAACTTAACATGCTCATTTGCATCCGAGTAAACATCATAATTGATATAATCGGGAATATTACTGTTTTCACTGTCAATAATAAGCTTTTCATTGCTCTTATCAAGGAAGCCCAGCTTCTCACCAAGCTTCTCGGCCAAAACCTTTATTGTTCCGAAGTTAAATATTATCAGTGCACACAATACTGCTGCCGTCAGCCCCGCAATTACAGGCTTATAACTGAATTTCTTCTTTTCTTCTCCGTAAACCGAGTCAAGTATGGTCTTGACGGATTTTTTATATGTTTTTTTGTCGGGATATTTAATGCTCATCTCCAAACTCCTTTCTGATTTTTTCAATCAATCTGTGATATTTCATTTTTGCACTGCCCTCGCTTATTCCGAGAGAAGCTCCGATTTCCGCAAAAGACAGGTTTTCATAGAGCCTGAGTCTGAATACACTCTCGCTCTCCTTGTCCTGCTTTGAAACATAACCATCGATTTCCGTCAGCAGTTCTTTCTGCTCAGCCTGCCTGATACGGTCGATTTCCTCGGGTATCTGAAGCTCATCGATGTCGATATCAAAGCTGTGATTTGTCCTTCTTAAATCTATCACTTTGTTTGATGCTATGCGGTAAAGCCATGTTCTCACACTGCATTTTTCCGGATCATAGGTGCCGATGGATGTAAGGAAGGAAGTAAATGTATCCTGAGTCAGATCCATCGCATCATCTTTATTACCGCACTGTCTGTACATAAAAGCATAGATTTCCTTATAGTACTTTTCAATCAGTTTACCGGCACTTTCCCTTGCATCACCGGTCTTTACATCCGATATCCATTTCTTTTCCTTATCCAAGCGGACACCTCCTTTCCTTTGTTGTTTGAAGATCTTCTATCATTATATACGAAACAAAACGTAAAAAGTAACAAAAAATAAAATCCCGAAGACGCTACATCAGCATCTTCGGGAATGTCATGTTTTGCTTAAACTCTGATTTTGTACAATATAATATTTCCTGCTATAGAACATCCTTCCTGTCAAAATACAACTTACCGCCGATAATACAAGCCATCGACAGATAAATTGCAATCAGTATTCCGGTTTTCGGTGTATATCCTTTTTGAAAGTTCACATATGAACTTCTTTTCCACATCGTGAATCCCGGTGTAAGCCACCATGTGTGATAGTAGGCCGACAGCACATACATGGCACATATCATAATATAACTTATGACAGGAGAAGTGATAAAACTGAGCAGCAGTTCCAAAAGACAAAGCGAAATTGTAGTCATCATCGGCACAATAATTACTATCAATATTATATCTGCTGATGAAAGATAGTCTACAGCTGCCCCATGCAACTGAGACAGAAATCTATTTGTTACTTCCGGCTTAATTTTTGCATTGTGAATATTTGCAAATAACAAGGTAGATACAATGATAAGCCCATAAGAAATCAGAACAGATAATTTTAATTAGTCATTACATCCTGATTCATTAATTCCGCCATTTCCTTCCATGTCATTTCGCCATACATTCCTGTTTCTCCGGTATCGTACAGTTCGACATTTTCAAATATCTTTATCATCTCAGCTTTATCCAGTTTTTCTCCTATCCACGACATAATGATTCTCTGGTATTCAGGATAGATAATATACAGTTTTTTATTAAATCCATTGTCATGGGTACTTCTGATATTGTTAACCAGCAGGGCTTCATGACCATTGATATTAAGTTCCTCATAACTCTCAACCATATTATTCCTGATGTATGTTGCATCTTTGTCATCATATACCAAAACTCTTGCGCTTATTCCGGCGACGCTCCAATTCTCACGGAACATGATGGTATCCCAATAATATTCATCAGTAAATTCCTGTGGAAGATAATTCCACTTGATTGCAAATTTAGTATATAATTTTGCTTCTTCCGCATTATCTGTTTCCTGTTTTTCATCAGCTATATTCTTTCCATCATTGACAGAATTTTCATCAGCTATATTCTTTCCATCATTGACAGAAACTTCCAAAGTATGATTGTCTTTCTCTTCGGTTTTTATCAGATGCGTGGAAACCTTATATCCGGCAAATGCACTTCCTGTAATCAGTACAAACACCAGTGAGGCAATACAGATTTTTCTTCTGACATAACTTACCTTCTTTTCGCTTTCTTTTTCCGGAACATATCCAAGCATGTTGTTAAGTTCGGTTCTGATTCTGTGGCTGCAGCTGTCCGGGATTTCCGTACATGATTCATTGATTTTTCTTTTAATTTTACTCATGGTTTTTGCTCCTTTAACATTTTCTTCAGTTTTTCTCTTGCTGTTTTCAGTCTGCTTTTAACAGTGCCTTTTGGTATTTCGAGTATTCCGGCAATTTCCTTTACTGAATACTCTTCCACGTAATACAGTAAAGTTACTGACCTTTGTTCCTCGCTCAACCCCTTTAATATGCCTTCAATCATAATCTTATCTTCTACTTTATCCTGCCATCCCGATGCTTTTTCATCGATCATTTCTTCATCAAGAACATCTTCATTTTGCAATCGTTTTTTATTAGAGCTACGAATGTTATTGCATTCGTTGATCAGTATCCTAATAAGCCAGGTTGACGCATATCTGTCCTCTTTTAATGAATCAAGGCCTGCAAAAGCTTTAACAATAGCATTTCCTATTGCATCTTCGATATCACTCTTGTTTTGTAGCATATTGTAGGCTAAATTCCACATACTTTTTTCTTTCTCCAGAATCAGCCTGCCCAATTCATCCTTATTCATTATCGGTATCCTTTTCAAAAGATCTTTTTTAAAGCGCTTCTGTATATTTAGACATCATTTCGAGCTAATTGGTTCATTATTTTTTTACGCATTTTTTTACGCAGCCACATAAAAAAATCAAAACCCGAAGATAATGATACTACCTTCGGGTTCTGTTATTCTCTATAGATTTTTCACTCTAACATTTATTTGAAGTATGCCACACCTGACTCAAATATCTTCATATCCTGCTCGCCGTATATATTAACGGCAACTCCGTCCCCACGACGCTCTGAATGTCCCATCTTACCGAATACTCTTCCGTCCGGACTGGTAATACCTTCTATAGCGGCAAACGAACCGTTAATGTTGTATTCTTCATCCATAGAAATATTACCGTCGGGAT
>DFFN01000007.1 GCA_002369525.1 Lachnoclostridium sp. UBA3775
AAATTTTTCGAAAAACTATTTTGCAAGTTCTCTCAGTTCTTTAATAGCTTCGTCACAGCTCTTTGCCAAAGGCTCAGCTTTAATATTTACTTCTTCGGTAAAATAATACATGCCTGTCATATTCTTCATGTAAAGCTTACCGATGTGCCCTAAACCTTCGATTGAATCCTTTACAAAGCTTTCGATATCGGTTTGTTCACCCTTGATTGCAAAATTCATATCCTCAGGATCGCTGTCTGACATATAACCGTTAAGCACTTCCACACCGTCAACAAGCTTGCCGTCCATATATTCAAGCGCACGTATCACAACGTTGAATGATGTACCTTCACCGAAGGTATCGAACAGATAAAGCCTGTTGTCATCCTCCAGCTTAAAAAGGAGGTTCTGAAACTCGGTCTGGGCCATCTCTGACATATTCCAGTTATCAAAGCTGTAAATATCCTTTACGGCTCCGTTTTCATAAGTGGCGATATGGAGCTCGGCCAGAAGCATGTTATTTTCAGCCTCTTTGGTAATTATGTAAATCAGTTCAGGGATATCGTCATTTGTAACATCATCAAAGCATACGGTTCCGAAATCCGCAACGTTGATATCCTCATGATTGCTTTGAGCATCCCATGAGTATGCGTCAATTCTCGCCTTGTTTTCCTCAAGGAAATCCGCATAAGCCTTATAAACAGCAGCATTTTTGTCCGGCTCTTTTGTCGGTTCTTTTGTCGGTTCTGCCGAACTTTCAACCGCCGAACTCTCAGCTGACGAGCTTTCATTTTCAGAACTCTCAGATGACGAACTCTCCGATGAAGAACTCTCGGCAGATGAGCTCTCTGTCGATGAACTTTCATTTGCTGAGCTCTCAATTGATGAACTTTCCTTTACAGAGCTTTCTTTCGTCCCATCTGATGATGATCCACTCTCCGACTCCTTCTTTCCGCAGGCACATAGTACCATCACAAGTAACAGGCATATTGATATTAACTTTTTCATGTTTCTCCTTTCCGCAGGCTTTTTTTGCCATACATTACGATTATAATATAAATTTCTTTATTAAACAACTAATTTTACCAAATTACTCTCATTTACTGTCACAATAAATACAATAAAAAGACTTGTTTTCCGCTCCGCAATGTTATAAAATATAAAAGTTAAGACCAAATCATTAAAACAGGCAGGTAATGTATAATGATAAAAAAGCTTGCAAAAAGCCTCAGAGAATATAAAACGCCTACTATCCTCACTCCTCTTCTTATGGTCGGTGAGGTAAGCTGCGAATGTATCATCCCGCTGTTTACCAAAGAGCTTATCAACAGCATACAGGAAGAACGCGGCATGGCTACAATCGTAAAATACGGCGTATTTCTGTTCCTGATGGCAATGATGTCTCTGTCTTTCGGTATAATGTCCGGCTGGTTCGGTGCAACAGCCTCGGCAGGCTTTGCCAAAAACCTCAGGCACGACCTTTTCTATAAGGTACAGGACTTTTCTTTTACAAACATCGACAAATTTTCCGGTTCGTCGCTTGTTACAAGACTGACCACCGACATTGCAAATGTGCAGCAGGCCTTCATGATGATAATAAGAATCGCGGTAAGAGCACCTCTCATGCTGATAGTTGCCTTCATCATGTCCTTTAAGGTAGGCGGCAGGCTTGCATGGATTTTTGCTGCAATAATCCCCTTTCTCGGCATTTTCCTTTTTACCGTCATTTTCCTTGTACACCCGATTTTCAAGTCGGTATTCAAAAGATATGACGCACTCAACAATTCCGTTCAGGAAAATGTCAAAGGCATGCGCGTTGTAAAAAGCTTTGTACGTGAGGAATATGAAAAAGAGAAATTCAGCAGGGCGAGCAGCGATGTAAGCCGCGACTTCACCAAAGCCGAAAGCATACTTGCATTAAATGCGCCTGTAATGAATCTGTGCATCTATACTTCAATGATACTTATCTCCTTTTTCTCGGCAAGCATCATTGTCAAGACTCACGGCAGCGAGCTAAACGTCGGCTCACTTACCAGCATGATCACTTATTCGATGCAGATACTTATGAGTCTCATGATGGTTTCGATAATCTTTGTTATGGTCACGCTTGCGGGCGAATCGGCAAGACGTATTTCGGAGGTGCTTTCCGAGGAATCAAATCTCCATAACCCTGCAGATCCGGTTTATGAAGTGAAGGACGGCAGCATCGAATTTAAGAATGTTTCCTTTAAATATTCCGAACATGCCGAACGTAATGCACTTTCCGACATCAATATTTCTATACCTTCCGGTGCAACAGTCGGTATAATCGGAGGAACGGGTTCCAGCAAGTCAACCTTTATCCAGCTTATCTCCCGTCTGTATGATGCGACCGAGGGCACCGTGATGGTCGGCGGACTTGATGTACGCGATTATGATATCAAGACTCTGCGGGATCAGGTTGCCGTTGTGCTTCAGAAGAACGTTCTTTTCACAGGTACGATAAAGGATAATCTCCGCTGGGGAAATCCCGATGCAAGTGACGAAGAACTTGTAAGAGTCTGCAAGCTTGCCCAGGCCGATGAATTCATCCAGAGTTTTCCGGATAAGTACGATACCGAGATCACTCAGGGCGGGACCAATGTATCCGGCGGCCAGAAGCAAAGGCTTTGCATTGCCAGGGCCTTGCTGAAAAAGCCCAAAATACTGATACTCGACGATTCCACCAGCGCTGTCGATACCAAGACCGACGCTCTGATACGCAAGGCTTTCCGCGAGGAAATTCCCGCAACGACCAAGCTTATCATCGCACAGCGTACCGCTTCGGTTCAGGATTCCGACATGATCATCGTGCTGGACAACGGCAGCATCAACGGTTTCGGAACTCACGAAGAACTGCTTAAAACCAATGAAATCTATAAAGAAGTATACTATTCACAGAATAACGCATAAATGAGGTAATTGCTATGCCAGGACCAGGACCCGGAGGCCCCAAGAACTTCTCCGGAAAGAAAATAAATTTAAAAAGCATCAAAAGACTGCTTTCCATGCTGTTTAAGGACTACCCTGCACAGATGGTAACTGTTTTTGTCTGCATAATCACAACTGCCGTTATCGGTGTTATGCCTTCAATCTACATTGAAAGAATAACAAGCTACATTGAAACCGGACTGAAGGACGGCTGGTCGGCGGTAAGGGGAAAAATCCTCACTGCGATCATCGTTATGATCATCCTCTACACCATAAGCCTTGCAGCCATTACGATACAGGGGCAGATCATGGCAAGGGTAACCCAGGGCTTCCTTCACAAAACAAGGACAAGAATGTTCAATGCGATGCAGGACCTCCCGATCAGATATTTTGACACTCACGGCCACGGCGATATCATGAGCCACTACACCAATGATGTCGATACCTTGAGGCAGCTGATCTCACAGGGCATACCGCAGATGATAAACTCCTTGCTTACAATCTCTGCGCTTATCCTTATCATGCTCTTCTATTCCGCCGACCTGATGCTTGTTGTCATTCTGGGAATCATAGTCATGTTCAGCGTTACAAAATCAGTCGGCGGCAAGTCGGCACGTTTTTTCATGGCACAGCAGGAATCAGTCGGAAAAGTCGAAGGTTACATTGAGGAGATTATGAACGGCCAGAAGGTCGTAAAGGTTTTCAATCATGAAGAAGCCGCAAAAAAAGATTTTGACGAACTTAACGAAAAGCTTTTCTCGGATATGAATCTGGCAAACCGCTACGGCAATATTTACGGACCGATAATGAACAACATCGGAAACCTTCTTTACGTTCTGACTGCATTCGCAGGCGGTTTCCTGATATGTTCGGGCTTTGACATTCCTAATATTTCCGTTCAGAATCTCTTCGTACACAAAAGCCTGATAGCTTCGCTCTCCATTCCGGTCGTCTGTACCTACCTTGGCATGACAAAGCAGTTTACAGGCTCGGTCAATCAGGCTTCGATGCAGATAAATTCCGTTGCTATGGCTATGGCCGGCACAAACAGAATTTTCTCCCTTATTGACGAAAGTCCCGAAGTAAACGAGGGCTACGTTACACTGGTCAACTGCCGCGAAGAAAACGGCGAAATTGTTGAATGTAAGGAACATACCGGCATCTGGGCGTGGAAGTATCCCCATCAAGCCGAAGGGAACATTACCTATACCAGGCTTATGGGTGACGTCCGCCTGACCGATGTGGATTTTGAATATGAGCCCGGAAAACCCGTGCTTCACAATGTTACCTTATATGCAAAGCCCGGTCAGAAGATCGCTTTTGTCGGCGCCACCGGTGCCGGTAAAACCACGATAACCAACCTTATCAACCGCTTTTATGATATTGCGGACGGGAAAATTCGCTATGACGGTATCAATATCAATAAAATAAGAAAGGAAGACCTCAGAAAATCTCTCGGCATAGTTTTGCAGGAGGTAAATCTCTTTACCGGTACGGTAATGGAAAACATCCGCTACGGCAAGCTTGACGCAAGCGATGAGGAATGCATCAAATCCGCAAAGCTCGCCAATGCGCACGACTTCATCACAAGGCTTCCCGAGGGCTACAACACCATGCTGACATCAAACGGCGGCAATCTCTCCCAGGGGCAGCGCCAGTTAATCTCGATTGCCCGCGCCGCAGTTGCAGATCCGCCTGTAATGATACTTGACGAAGCAACCTCTTCCATCGATACCAGAACCGAGGCCCTTGTACAAAAAGGCATGGATGCTCTTATGAAGAACCGTACGGTATTTGTCATTGCCCACAGGCTCTCAACAGTTAAGAATTCAAACGCCATCATGGTTCTCGATCACGGCCGCATTATCGAACGCGGTACCCATGACGAGCTTATTGCCCAGAAGGGAACTTACTACCAGCTTTATACCGGTGCTTTCGAGCTTGAGTAAATAATCAAAAAAATCATTGAAATAATAGTAAAACAGTATTATATTATTTAAACCGCATTTTTTAACAAAAGGAAATAAAATAATGAACATAGACAAAAAAGCTGAGATCAGCAGAAAAAACGAACCGCCGGTAAGACCTCTTTTAGAGGAAATCGGAAACTCGGTAACCCATGGCATCGGCGCAGCCCTTTCAATCGCAGGCTTTATACTTCTGCTTTTAAAATCGGATACCGGACTGAAAGTGATGGCCAGCCTCTTTTACGGCATATGCCTGATCCTTCTTTTTACAATGAGCTGCCTCTATCATTCCTTTAAAGGCGGTTCGAAGGTCAAGAAAATCTGGCGCCGCTTCGACTATTCTTCCATCTACCTGCTGATCGGCGGTACCTTTGCTCCTATGTTCCTGGTTTACTGGGGCGACAGACGCGGCATAATCCTTTTCATTTTGCAATGGACAGTGATCGTTACCGGAGTAAGCCTCATCGGTACCTTCGGCCCTGCAAGATTTAAACCGGTGCATTTTGCGCTCTATCTCCTGCTTGGCTGGAGCGCGCTGATGTTTTTGCCCTCAATGCTTAAATCCTGCGTTCCACTCTTTGCTCTTACGCTCGGAGGCGGAGTGCTCTATACTCTCGGCTGTATTCCGTTTGCAATGAAGAAAAAAGGCGCACATTTCATCTGGCATTTCTTTGTTCTTTTCGGTGCCGCCGCACAGTGGTTCGGAATATATTTTTATGTATACTGACGCTGCGCGCCTGATTATTTCCTGCCTTTTAACTTTTTCTTTCTTCTGTCGATTGTCTTTTCTTCTGTCTTTTTAGGCATTTTGGCATCTCCAAAAGCATTATATCGATATTATAAATCTCTTCCTAAAGATTTTCTATTTCTCTAATTTTTTCCGCGATACTCATTGCCGCTTCCATATGGTTCTTAGGACCGGGATGGTTTCTTGAACCCACAGTATCGTCATTGCATTCTTTAAGCGGCACAAAATCTATACGTGCATCTCCGGTCTCTGCCTGATAAACCGAAATTGCTTTCTTTACCAAAGGGAAAAGCCCGCTTCCAAGCATGCCGAGTGCCCAGAGTATATAAGCATCGGGATTAAGAGACCTGATCTTTTTAAGGTTTTTAACTGCCTCCGAAACCCAGTATGCCTCACAGTCATCATCAAAGCTTCCGTCACTCTTCATTTTCAGATCATATATCAGCCTGTCGCCTTCAAATCTGTAGGGAGCTTTAAGATTACCGTTTTTATAATCCTTCAGCTTTTCCGCCTTCAGCAACTCATCGGTGATCTCGGGCGAAGGATTCTTAAACCCTGAAAAATCATTCGTGCCGAGATTGATAAGCACCACATCCGGCTTCCAGGAATTAAAATCATTAAGATTTGTTGAGCCGGCCGCAGCCTGCTTTTCCCCTCTTGCGAGGCCGCAGACCTTTTCATAATACATCGGTACCGAGCATAAGGGATTTCCGTCCCAGCTGCAGACCATGCCCCAGCCGCTCTGTGCAACAACCCTGTAATCCGCATCAAGAAGCTTTGAAGTAAAATACGGATAAGAATTATGTGCGGAAAAATACATAGGGATCCAGTCCAGATCGTTCTTTGCTCCGATAGCGCCCTCGGAACTGGTTATGCTGTCCCCCAAAAATTCAATTTTAAGTTTTTTCTCTTCGGTTTTTAAAAGCTCTCCGTCCGTTTCAAGCCCGGTAACGATCAAAAGACCGTTCCTGTCCGATTCAAAGGTCTGGTTCTCCATCATAATACGGACATTTTTAGCTTCATCGGAATTCATCAGCCTGAAACAGCATATCCTGTTCATGCCCTTGCCAAGCATGATCCTCTGTATCATCGCGCCGTTGATGATTACGCTTATCCAGTTTTCATACATATCATAATCGGAGTACATATTAACATAAAGCTCTGATGCCTTTACGTTAACTTCGATTCCTGCTCCTGTATAAAAAAGGGCCACGCAGTCTTTATCAAGTGCATCATTTATTTTTTCGGGTTCGGTAAGATACGAGTGCCTTCCATGTACAAGCAGAAGGCTTTTTTCTTCCGCTTCTTTGATATTTATGATATCCATATTATCCTATTCTCTCTTTCCTGATTTATTATTATATTTCCAGCATCAGACTGTTAAGTCCCAAAGTATTGATATAGGTAACATTTTTTACCAGTCCGAAAATCATATTTATACCTATATTTTTTGTCGGATCCTCATTTTTCTTCTTATAGATATTTAAAAATTTAACGGGATCAAAGCTCTTGCAGTTATCCCTGATACGAATGATCATTTTATCATTACTCTTTATGAGCCTGACGTCTACCTCATTGTCGTTATGCTTTATAAATCCGTGATTTACGATATTCATCGTCATCTCTTCGATGCACAGCGCAGTATAATTTGCGGTCTTTTTATCCATACCGTTTCTGAAGCAGAAATCATGAGCTGCTATCGACGCTTTTTCGACATCATGAATTCCAAATATTCTGTATTCCTCGGCACATTCAACATCCGCGGCAAATTCCGGCGGTTCGCATATATAACTTTCCTTTGACATTACTTTCTTTTTACTGAAAACATGAACCGCAATCGTAATGTACAGAAAAGAAAGGGTCTCACCGATAATATAGTTAAGCCATACTCCTTTGACACCGATAAGATTGCCGAATATAATGACAACAAGTCCGGGGAATAACAGGTTTTGCATCACCGAAATCGATTCCGAAAAATGCCGCATTTCAAGGGCCTGATAGTACTTTTTGAATGATGCATTCACAGAACTCGGCACAAGACAGACCGCAAAAAAGCGCAAACCCTGCGTGGCGATTTTTGCCGTATACTTGTTTTCGTCGATAAAAAGGCCGACCAGAAACGGTGCCGAGACCAGAAATGCCATCATTGCTATCAGGTTCAGCAATAAGGCATAGTCAGTCTGCTTCATAACGATTTCTTCAAGCGCTTTGGAATCGCTCTCACTGTATGCCATGCCTGTAAGTATGAGACTCACCTCTGAAATACCGTTGCCGATGCAATAGCCGAGAGTTGCGATGGTAGAAACAACAGAATATGCCGCAACGGCCACACTTCCCACCTTGTTCATCAGTACATTATTTATTAGAAAAACAAGAAGCACAAGGCTTATCTGGTTTATAATGGTTGGAACACCGCCTACAGCGATTTTCTTAAGCATATTTGCCTTAAGCCTTTTAACAGAATACTTGTATATGCATTTTTTTTTGAAAAAATAACTGACGCCGATAATTGTCGCTGCAAGATAGCTAAGAGTGGATGCCAGACCGATTCCGAACATTCCGCCTTTAAAGACATAAACATTCAGAAGATCCAGCGCAATATTTACAATTGCCATTGCAAGTACCGCAATTACAAGCCTTATTCTCTCTCCCGACATCTGAAGGAAGGGAACAAGTATCTGGGCAGCGATAAACAAAGGAGCTCCGAGTATAAATCCCATCAGATAATCCTTTGTTTTAAAGAAAACATTGCTGCCTTTCTCGGCACCCAACAGACTGACAAGCGGATCGTTAAGGAAAACAACCAGCATCACACCGATCACAGCAACTATTGCCGCAATGGTAACCGAGTATGAAAAACAATTATTGACTTCATCCTCATCGCCGTTCCCCAAAGCTTTTGAGCAAACCACCTGTATACCTGTCGAGAGAAAAGAACCAAAAGCCGCGAAGCTCAGTAAAACAGGATTTGCAAGCCCGTAGGCTGCCATTGCACGCACCCCGAGGCATCTTCCGATCACTATGGAATCTATCAGCAGACACAGCGCAACGGTCATGGCGGAAAGTATCTGCGATATAACCATTTTTTTAAATAATTTTTTGATCATTTAATATTACCTTTCAGATCAATAATTATGTAAAGTAAACAACCTTCTCATCGGGTTCATGGTCGGGCGTTATTGCAGTCGCATATAAAACAGGACCTTTTCCCCTGTACTGCCTTGCAAATTCAACCTTTATATCCGCGTCGATCATATACCAGCCACGCAGCAAAAGGTCGGTCAGTTTCATGTTTTTGGGCGGTTTTGCCAAAAAACCGATAAAAGCAAGGTCCTCCGCACAGCAGTTCATTGCCATACGGCCGGGTATAAAGCATCCTTTGGGTAGCTTGTCATTATAGTAAACCATGCCCTTGAACCTGACCTTCTTCTTATCGTACTTGGAAGGGTTGTCAAGAGCATCCATATACCAGAGACCGAAATCGTCATCCTCAATGACTATCGGATCCGAGTTTATATCAAAAGGAAGCACTTCTTCAACTGCCGAATCGTCAATACCTTCTGCTGTTTCATACATTATCTGGGCCTGACGGTTCAGCGGTTTTATGCATCTTCTGATAAAAAGCTTGTCTGTGGTTTCATCCACGCGGTTTACTATGACAACATCTGAGTATTTTACATTCTCCGCAAAGAATGATCTCATGTTATTATAGTAATTATTAAAGGTTTCGGCATCAATAAGCGTAATGATCTGGCCCATTGCCCAGTTATCGGGAAGCTCGATATTAAGAAAATCCTCGGTCTTCCACATGCCGTTGAGTTCCACCATGATCATATCTGGATGGTAGAAATCCTCAAGCTGCTGCATAAACTGCTTGGTAAGCGAAGACAGTTCCTCTACAGTAAGAATCGAAACATTCTTTTTTGCGAGAGCCACTTCATCATATTCCACCTCGCCTTCCTCACACATGAGTATCAGAACCTTGCCTGCCTTTGCAAACTGAGGTTCCTTCATGGTTTCGGTGATAAAGGTGGTTTTACCGCTTTCAAGAAAACCGTTTATGATAAATAAAGGTGTAGCGTCCATTTAAATCTCCTGAAAGATTTTTATCTTTTTATACGATTACAGTTCGAATAACACCTTAAGCTCATTTTCCTTAAGCTTGCTTCCGATCACGCACAAACGTCCTGTAACATCGGCAGCGCCCTCACGGATTTCATACTCACCGGGAGTAAGGTCGAAATGAAGCCACTTTCCGTCTTCTGCAGGAACAATACCCTTTGAGCGTAGTACCATACCGTAATCATCGGTCTCGGAAAGAACCTCAAGTATGCTCTCAAGCTTTTCTCTCGTATACTTCTTCGGACCCTCGTTACCCCATGAATCAAAGACTTCATCGGCATGGTGATGTCCGTCATGATGGTCATGGCAGCCGCAGGAGCAGCCCTCTCCATCCTCATCTTCGTCGTGATCATGGTGATGCTCATGTTCGTGTTCATCCTCGTCATCGTCATCGTGGTGATGGTGATGATGCTCGTGCTCATCCTCTTCATCATCGTCGTGGTCATGATGATGGTGATGCTCATGCTCGTCGTGATGATGCTCGTGGTCATGGTCGTCATCGTCATCGTCGTCATCGTCATCGTCGTCGAAGAGACTCG
>DFFN01000167.1 GCA_002369525.1 Lachnoclostridium sp. UBA3775
TTTCAGGTGTTTTCTCTTGCAAAGCTAAGAAAAATCAAGGAAGAGGGCGTTTTCTTCAATTCCCATGTCGATGGAAGAAAAATCTTCATGGGACCCGAGGAAAGCATGAGGATACAATCAAATCTGGCCTCAACCATTGCGATGGCTTTTGACGAGTGTCCCTCTAGTACGTCGGAAAGAAAGTATATTGAGGAAAGCGTCGCAAGAACCACAAGATGGCTTGTCAGATGCAAAAATGAAATGAAAAGGCTGAACACGCTTGATGATACCATAAATAAGGAACAGCTGTTGTTCGGTATCAACCAGGGCGCTGTCTATGACGATATAAGGATCGAGCATGCAAAACAGATCACCGAGCTTGAACTTGACGGATATGCTGTCGGCGGTCTTGCCGTAGGCGAAACCCATGAGGAAATGTACAGGATACTTGATTCGGTTGTACCTTATCTTCCCAAGGAAAAACCGGTATATCTGATGGGTGTCGGTACTCCCGCAAATATACTTGAAGCGGTAGAGCGCGGCGTTGATTTCTTTGACTGCGTATATCCGACCAGAAACGGAAGACACGGCCATGCATATACAAATTCGGGAAAAATCAACCTTCTCAATAAAAAATATGAGACTGATGACCGCCCGATAGACGTGACATGCACCTGTCCTGTATGTAAAAACCATTCAAGAGCATATATAAGACACCTGCTTAAGGCAAATGAAATGCTGGGTTTAAGACTTATGGTATTGCATAATTTGAGTTTTTATAATACAATGATGAGTGAGATTCGTGAAGCAATACAGAATCACGAATTTGCTGCATATAAAAAGAGAAAACTTGCCGGCTTTGAAGGCGGCGAAGAATAATGGAGGATTATTAAATGAGTAGAGTTTTTCTTGATGCTGCAGGCGCCGGTTCGGCCGGTGGCGGGTTCACCGTAATGCTGGTATATCTGTTGGTTATCGGTGTTGCTTTCTATTTTCTGCTTATACGTCCGCAGAAGAAGGAACAGAAAAGGATGCAGGCCGTGATCGATTCAATGTCGATCGGCGACAGCGTACTTACGACTGCAGGCTTTTACGGCGTTATAATTGACATTATGGATGAGGTTATCATCGTTGAGTTCGGCAATAATAAGAACTGCAGAATCCCGATGAAGAAATCATCTGTTGTCGAGGTAGAAAAGAAAGACCAGGAAAAGGCATCAAACTAAAATTTTTCTTGTGTTTTAGACAATTATCATTTATAATAAAAGTACCCGGAGATAAGTCTTTCTGCTTATTTTGATCCTACAGCTTTAAAAAGGGTTTCCTATATCTGTGTGTGGATGTCAGGCCTCATTTCAGCAGTCGAAAGACTCCGCAGTGGAAGGCAGTAAGCACCTTGCGGTCACCCACCTGACTAACATGTCAGGAGTCAAAATGCAGAAGCACTTCGGGTTTTGTTATGTTTTAACAGGCTCTCCTCCGAGGAGGGCTTTTTATGTATAAGGAGAAGAAGAATGGGTGTATCTTACGTCTACGGCCCCGCCAACAGCGGAAAATCAATAAGTGTGTATAAAAAGGTACTTGCTCTTGCAGCAAAGGACCTGAACAGTCATTATATTATTGTAACTCCGGAGCAATATGCGCTTTCTGTTGAAAGGCAGCTTGTGGAACTGTCCGAGGGCGGAGGAATAATAAATATCGAGGTTTTGAGCTTTTCCAGGCTTGCCTACAGGATAATGGAAGAAGCAGGCGATAAAATGAAACCGGTAATGAACGACATCGGTAAAAGCATGCTTATAAGGAATATCATGCAGGATTTAAAGGGCGAGCTCTGTATTTTTATGGGAAAGGATAAAAACCTCGGCTTTATTGATGAGATCAAATCTGTGATTTCCGAGCTTTGCCAGTACAGGATCACTCCCGAAGCGCTTGAAAAAAGTGCCGGCGGAGAAAGCGAAGACAAGTCGCAGGTTCTGAAACTTAAGCTTAAGGATATAAGCCTTATCTATAAAGAATTCAATAAAAGAGTGGACGAACTCAATTACACGACTGCCGAATCGATGACGGAATTGTGTTTTAAGCATATTAGCGGAAATGCCTGGCTCAAGGATACCGGCCTGTTTTTTGACGGCTTTACCGGTTTTACTCCCATACAGTATGAATTTATAGAGCGCCTGATGATCGCCGGATGCAATCTGGAATTTATTGTGACGGCCGACAAGGAGGTTTTTTCACCGTCAAAGGTGCCGGGGCTTCCTTTTGAGACGGACCGCGGCAATACCTTGTTCGATATGAGCACTGAGATGGTGGGAAAGCTTAATGAAATGGCGGTAAAAAACGGTTATATCCCTGTCATGCCCGAATATGTTGCAGGAAACTACTGCGCATCATCGATAGAATTTCTTAAGAATTCGATTTTCAGATTTAAGGGGGAAAAGTATGGCAATGATGGC
The DNA here is from genome assembly GCA_002369525.1 of Lachnoclostridium sp. UBA3775. Lineage (GTDB taxonomy): Bacteria > Bacillota > Clostridia > Lachnospirales > Lachnospiraceae > UBA3775. The sequence goes on from DFFN01000167.1 coordinate 2,433, forward strand.
AGCATAAGCATTTATTCCGCAAAAAATTACAGAGCTGAGATAATAAATGCAGCTTCTAAAATCAGCGATGCCATAAGGAACAATCCGGATTACAGATATTCGGATTTCGCCATTGTCTGCGGCGATCTCGGAGCATGTTCTGCATATATCGAAGAAGTTTTTGAAAAATATTCAATACCCGTATATATTGACGAAAATAAAAACATACTGTCAAATCCGCTTATCTGCTTTATTGAAAATGCACTGGAAGTTGCGGAAAACAATTACCATAAGGACAGCGTGATCGCATTTGCAAAATCACCGATTCTGAATTACGGAAATGAGATTTATGAATTTGAAAATTATCTCCTGTCAAAAAATATCAGGGGAAAGAGCGCCTATGCCAGGGTATGGGACAATAAATACAGGGGAAGCGTGGAACCCGACCTCGGAAAAATCAATAAAATCAGGCTTGAAATCAATGCATACATTAAGCTTTTGGACGCGGCAAAGGATGAATTGACCGCAGAGAAAATGTGCGAAACGTTGAAGAAGCTTCTTGAAAAGTGCAACGCAAAACAAAGGCTCGAAGAGCTGGCGGAAAAACTTGATAATTCCGTAAATGACGGCAAAAGGCTTAAAAAAGAATATGATAAGGTGTATGACACGGTGGATTTACTTCTTGACCAGATTTCGGTGCTTTTAAAAGAAGAAAAGCTTGATTTCAGACAGTTCAGGGATATATTCAAAGCCGGTGCATCCAAAATAAAGCTCGGAAGGATACCGCAGCAGAATGATGTGGTGCTTGCGGGCGACATTAAAAGAACCAGGCTTTCAAATGTAAAACAGCTTTTTATGGTCGGGGTCAATGACGGAGTTGTGCCGCCGGTTTATTCTTCTTCGGGGCTGTTAAGTCTTGATGAGAGGACTAAACTGTCCGCGGAAGGCATTGAGCTTGCCGAGCAGCCGGAGAACAAGCCGGAACGGGAGGAATACTATATATATCTTGCTTTGTCCAAACCGCTGGATAAACTCTTTATCAGTTTCTCAAGGAATACCGAGAAAAAGAGTGAGGAGAACGGAGCTCTCAAGCCTTCATATATCATTGAGCAGATAACCGACTGCATTGAGGGGCTTGAAATAAAGGAGTTTGTTCAGGAGAAGCCCTCTGATTTTATTTACGAGTATGCGGGCCTGACAGGTGAAAACCTGGATGAGGCTATAGGCTTTGCAGAATATCCGATTTTTGAAAATATCGAAAAAAAGCTTTGCGAGGAGCTTTACGGAAAGATCCTAAATTCAAGCTTTTCAAAGATCAGGACCTTTTCGGAATGCAATTTCAAATATTTCTGTCAGTACGGACTTGAGCTCAGCCCGAGGCCCGAGGCAAAACCCCAGGCCTTTGATTACGGCCTTGTTATACACGATGCGCTGAGAAAATATATGTCAGGACTAAAAGATTCCGGAATTGACTGGAAAAAGGCAAAGGCAGAGGATTATTCCGATAAGGCTAAGGAGGCTTTATATAACGCCGTAAGCGAATACAGGGGTATTAATTATCTTTCGGACAAGAGGCTTGAAAATTACGTTAAAAGAATGGAAAAGGTGATGGAAATAGTTACCAAGGCTATCCATTCACAGCTTTCCTGCGGAGATTTCAAGCCGGAATATTTTGAGAAGAGTTTTAAGATAAGTGATAAAAACCTGATCATTAACGGAATTATCGACAGAATTGATGCCGCAGAAATAAACGGTAAAAAGCTTTTAAAGCTTATAGATTATAAAACCGGTAAATATGAGAATTTCGATCCGACACTGCTGTATTACGGAATACAGCTGCAGCTTCCTCTTTACATGAAGGAAATTTCGGCTGACAGTGAGGTTGACGGAGAGGCGGTCCTTGCTTTTTATCAGCATGTTTTGTTTGATGACAAGGTAGAGAGAGGGCCGAAGACCATACCTGAAAATAAAAGGATAAAAGAATTAAGACCCAAGGGAATGTTTAATGTCGAGGGTGATGTTCTTAAAGGACTCGACAATCATGCGGTCAAAAACAGCGACAACAAATATGTTAAAATGAATTCTGACGCAGCAGATTTTACAATAGATGAAAACGGTTATGTAAGCGGTTCGAAACAGAGTGCATTCCTTAATAAAGAGGATTTTGATATGGTATGTGACTTTGCTGAGGATACCATACGAAGTATGTCCGATGAAATAATGAACGGCAGGGATGATATCAATCCCTACCTTTACAATGATGCCGATGCCTGCAAATACTGTGATTTCAAAGGTGTTTGCGGATTTGATCCAAAGCAGAAATGCTATTTAAAAACCATAAGGGTACTTATGGAGAGAACGGTCAATGACATAAAAGAAAAGCTGAAGGATGAAAAACAATGAAGTATACAGAAGACCAGCAAAAAGTACTTGATGCTCCCGTAAAAAACCTGCTTGTCAGCGCCGCTGCCGGATCCGGCAAAACCGAAGTTCTGGTAGAAAGGATAATGAGAAGGCTTGTTGCGGATGAAAAGGTCAGTCTTGACAGGCTTTTAATCGTTACTTTTACGAGAAATTCCGCTGCTGACCTGCGCGAAAAAATAAATAAAAAACTGAATCTTCTGATAAACGACGGAAATCTTTCCGAAGATGTCAGAAGACGTCTTTATGCCCAGAAAATAAAGCTTCCTTATGCCGATATAACGACGATAGACGGCTTCGCGGGAAAAATCGTCAAAAAATGGTTCTATGCGATCGACATAGATCCCAATTACCGTATCGGCGATACGATTGAGCTTAAGCTCATGCTTGAGGATGTCATCGATGATGTATTGTTTAAGGAGTATGAAAAAGGAGAAGAAGGGTTTGTCTCTTTCATGATGGCTCATAACGATACAAAAAACGATGATACGGTAATAAAGCTGATAACCGAAGTTCTGACAAAAGAGGATTCAATGGCCGATGCGGATAAGTTTTACGAAAGCCTGCGTTCAAACTATGCAATTGAAACGGAAGAAGAACTTGAAAACAGCAGGTATTTCAAATATCTTAAGAACATGGTGCCGGAAGTGCTTGAGGAAGCGGTCAGTCTGTATAATGAAGCCGTAGATATTTCGGAAAACTATGCCGGATTTGAAGAATTTGCGGAACAGTATGCTGAGGAGTGTGAAAAACTTGCGGAAATAAAGCTTGATAAGGAAACTCCGTTCCCCGAAATCAAATCCGGTTTAAAAAAGGCTTTGGAACTGTTTAAAAAGGCTCCTTCCTTGACGGGAGCTGACGCGGAAACGGAAGAAATAAAAGGACGGATAGCGGGTTTCAGAAACAAAGCAAAAAAAGTAATAAAGGACCATCTTAACAGAATTGATTTCGACAGACAGGAGTTTTTTGAAGCGAACAGAAAATGCCTTAAAGAAATTGATGAACTGATAAGGCTTTGTAGAATCGTAAGGGAAGAATATACCCGGGAAAAGCTTAAGAACAATATCCTTTCCTTCGCCGACGTAAACCATTATGCGCTGGAAATCGTTAAAAAGCATTGCGGTGAGATTGCGGCTCAATACGATGAGATAATGATTGACGAATATCAGGATTCAAATGATCTTCAGGAGGTGCTGCTGGGCTCGATCTCCGGTTATAACGGAAAAAACATGTTCATGGTCGGTGACGTAAAGCAGAGCATTTACGGTTTCAGAATGGCAAAGCCCAGACTGTTTCTCGAAAAATATAAGAATTATTCCTATGATCAAAATTCAGAAGAGCAGAAAATCGACCTCGCACAGAATTTCAGAAGCAGCCTGCCGGTGATACACACCGTAAACATGGTTTTCAGAAGGGCAATGACGGAGGAGTACAGTGGTATAGCTTATGATGAAAATGCAGAGCTTAAATATGGCGGCATATATGACAGCACTCCTGAGATCAATGATCAGAAATCCGAATTTATCGTGCTTGTACCTGACAAAAAGGGAAAAAGAAAGGATAAAAACCGCATAATGATTGAAGCTCTGGCCGAAAAGATCGAAGAGCTCAAGAAAACCATGAGGGTTAAAAAGGAAAAAAGCGAGAATGAGTTCAGGGAACTGAAAAACAGCGACATCTGTATCATTTCTTTTTCCGTGAAAAACTATGCTGCGGAGCTTTCAGATTATTTTATGGACAGAAACATTGCCGTGGAACTTAAGGCAAGAGAAGGTTTTTTTAAGACAAGGGAGATAATGCACATGCTTTCCTTCCTTAAAATACTTGATAATCCTTATCAGGATATAGAGCTTGCTGCAGTCCTGCGTTCATATTTCGGAAAGATAAAAGATGATGAATTTGCAAGGCTTAAAATTTTTGAGCGTAAGGAATTCGGCAAAAAAACATATCTTTTTAATGTTATAGAAAAATATGCCGGACTTGACAATGCTCTTGCCGTCAGATTAAAAATATTTATTGAAAAATATAACGAACTGAAGAAGCTTGCGGTATATACCGGCATCAGGGAGCTGATCGGCAGCATATACAAAAGCTTTTCATACTATGATTATATTCGCCTGCTTCCTGCGGGAAGGCAAAGGATAGCCAACCTTGACATGCTTCTTGTCAAAGCTACCGATTTTGAAAATACAGGCAGTATCGGAATTGTAAAATTCCTGTCATATATTGACAAAATCGAAAAAAATGAGCTTGATGAAGGAGAAGCAGGAGTCGCGGACAGTACCGATGCCATTAAGGTAATGACTATCCACGGAAGCAAGGGACTTGAATTTCCGCTGGTGATAATGGTCGAAAACGAGACACAGTTTCAGGGTGACAGGAGCTACAAGAGATTAAGGGTTCATCATGAATACGGATGCGGCGCTTATTATTACAACCCGGAGGACAAAGCCTTTGTTGAGACTCCGCAGTGTGCGATGCTTGACAACATGAACAAGCGTGATAATATGGCCGAAAGGATCAGGGATCTATATGTCGGAATGACTCGTGCAAAGCAAAAGCTTATCATGTATACCGTAAGAAGCGATCTTTATGATGAAAAAAAGCCCTGTAAGGCTGAATGGCTTTCAAGGCAGGGAAATGACTGCTTTACAAATGATGAGATCGGAAGCTTTAAATCGTTTGATGATATTCTTGGACCGGTATTTGCGGATGTAGACAACGAATATGTCAAATATATCGAAAAACCGGTGGGAAGCGAAAATGAAAAAGATGAGGCGGTGGATGAATTATGTCTTCCCGAGATAGATCGCATAAAGGCGGTTAATGACTATGTCGACAGTTTCGTCTATGCTCATAAGTCGGTGAATCTGCCCGTTAAGTATTCTGTTTCCGAGCTTAAGCATGCCGCCATCGACGAATATATGCAGGATACCGAAAATAACAGGATTTTCGAAAATACTGCCGAAAAGAAGGAATTTAAGAATAAAAAGGAAGCAAACATATGGGCTCTGCGAGGCACTGCATATCATGAGCTTTTAAAAACGCTTGTCATGAGCGATGTATGCGACAGGGCCGGCGTTGAACGTCTGATCGATGAATATGTCGAAAAAGATATGATTAAAAAAGAGGTCGCTGAAATTATAAAGCCTGCCGACATAGTATTGTTTCTTAATTCGGAGCTTTGCAGACGAATGCGCACGGCAAGGGACAGAAGAGAGCTTTTCCTTGAACAGCCTTTTGTTTACGGTATCGAGGCAAGAAACATTCCTCCTTTGTATAAAGGAGATGAAAAAGTATTGTTGCAGGGTGTTATCGACGCTTTCTTTATTGAAAACGGCGAAGCGGTCATTGTTGATTATAAGACCGATAATCTGAGGTCATATGAGGATAAGGAGACGGCTCTTAAAAATCTTTATTCAAAACAGCTTGAATGCTATGAAAAAGCCGTTGGCTCAATATTAAAGAAAAATGTAAAAGAGAAAATTTTATATTCCTTTTATCTTAATTCTGTAGTATACTGTTAAAAGTGGGTAATTTTTTAAAACGGAGGGCAATTTTAAATGAAAAACCGTTTGCTGTTTATTTACAATCCCAATGCCGGCAAGAAAGCAATAAAGGACAAGCTGCTGGAAATAATCAACAATCTGACCGATGACAACATGGAGCTGGTTGTAAGTCCCACGAAAAAACGCGGAGATGCGGAAGTCAGGGTCATGGAATACGAAAATGACATAGACTGTGAAATGATAATCTGCTCAGGCGGTGACGGGACCTTGCATGAGGTAGTCAGCGGAATGATGAAACGTGTGCACAGAGTGCCGATAGTATATATCCCGACGGGAAGCACCAACGATTTCGGTGTGAGCCTTAACATTCCGAAGGATATGGTCGTTGCTTCGGATATGGCAAAATTCGGCACGCCGTTTCCGATCGATGTGGCAAGCCTGAATCATGATTATTTTGTATATACCTGCTGTTTCGGCCTTTTCACCGAAACCTCGTATGCTACGCCTCAGGCCGCCAAAAACGTTCTTGGTCATTTTGCATACATACTTAAGGGTTCAACAGAGCTTGCCAAGATCAAAAAATATCATATGAAGGTTGAATTCGATGATGAAGTGATCACCGACACCTTTATCTTTGGTATGGTGTGTTCTACATCTTCGGTCGGCGGGTTCAAGGGAATAACCGGCAAGGATGTGCGTTTTGACGACGGCTATTATGAAATGATACTTATTAAGGACGGCTCGATGCTTGACCTTATACCGATAGTAAACGATCTTCTTAAGGGCAACCACAGTCACGAAAGGGTTATCTACAGAAGAGTCAACAAGGTTAAGTTCACTTCCGAAAAGGAAGTTGCATGGTGTGTTGACGGTGAATTTGCCGGAAACCTGAGAGTCGCAGACATAAAAATAAACAGAAGAGCGGTTACGCTCATGATCTGAGGTAGTGTCAAGTTTTTATGAAAACTTGATACTACGCAGGCCACGGCTTCGCGAAGCGAATTATAATGCCGTGGCTATCAGTTAGAAAAGGAGACTAAATATGTATTTTATCGGAGTGGATCTCGGAACATCATCGGTTAAGCTCCTGCTTATGAATGAAAAGGGCGAGATTAAAAATATTGTTTCAAAGGAATATCCTCTGTTTTTCCCGAAAACGGGATGGAGTGAGCAGAACCCCGAGGACTGGTGGAAGGGCTGTGTAGAAGGAATCAAGGAACTGATTTCCGGCTTTGACTCAGCAGAGGTTTCCGGAATTTCCTTCGGCGGTCAGATGCACGGTCTTGTTGTGCTTGATGAGAATGACAAGGTAATCCGTCCTGCAATACTCTGGAACGACGGAAGAACCGGAAAAGAGTGCGAATACTTTAATAAAACCGTCGGACGCGAAAAAATCTCGGAGCTGACGGGAAATATGGCATTTACAGGCTTTACCGCGCCCAAGCTTCTCTGGATGAAGGAAAATGAACCCGGGCTTTTTGCAAAGATCGAGAAGATAATGCTTCCCAAGGATTATATTGCATATATGCTTACCGGCGTGCACTGCACCGATGTTTCGGATGCAAGCGGCATGCTGTTATTTGATGTCAAAAACCGTACATGGTCCGAGGAAATGTGCCGTCTTACGGGGGTAAAGGTATCGCAGCTTGCAAAAATATTTGAAAGCTATGAGGTTGTCGGTACCGTAAAACCCGAAATTGCCGCCATGCTCGGACTGTCCGAAAACGTAAAGGTTATTGCAGGCGCCGGCGATAATGCTGCGGGAGCAGTCGGTACAGGAACCTTAAAGCACGGAATGTGCCAGGTTTCGCTCGGAACCTCGGGAACCGTACTTATCTCAACCGATAATTATGCCGTCGATCCCAACAATACCATGCATACCTTCGATCATGCTAACGGAAAATATCATTTCCTCGGCTGCATGCTTTCGGCAGCTTCATCAAACAAGTGGTGGATGGATGACATCATCGGCACAAAGGATTATGCCGGAGAGCAGAAGAACATAAAGGAGCTCGGCAATAATTCGGTATTTTATCTGCCTTATCTTATGGGTGAAAGGACCCCTCATAACAATGCCAATGCCAGAGGTGCATTCGTCGGCCTTTCAATGGATACAACAAGATCTGATATGACCCTTGCAGTGCTTGAGGGTGTTGCCTTTGGTCTTCGTGATGCGGTAGAGATTGCAAGAAATCTTGGCATAAGGGTTGACAGGATAAGAGCAATAGGCGGCGGCGCAAAGAGCCCGCTATGGTGCGACATACTTGCAAACGTGATGAATGTAAAGGTCGATAAGATCAATTGTGAAGAAGGCCCCGGCTATGGCGCGGCCATACTTGCAGCGGTAGGCTGCGGTGTTTTCGCTTCCTGCGAGGAGGCTGCCGACAGCTTTATAAAGGTTACAAAGACGATTGACCCCGATGCGGCAACGGTTGCAAAATATGAAAAAAGATACAAGGTTTTCAGGGAATTATATCCCGCAATCCTTCCCTGCTATGACAGCATAGTGGACTGCGAATAAAATGTGCAAAAAAAACGATAAAATATATACCGGCTTTGCCTATTACTACGACGATTTCATGGATGACGTTCCTTATGATGACTGGACTGAAAACATTACGGGCATATTAAGGGCTGAAGGAATTGATGACGGACTTGTTTGCGAGCTCGGGTGCGGCACCGGAGAGATTACGGAAAGGCTTTCCGGCAAAGGATATGACATGATAGGCATTGACATTTCCGAAGATATGCTGAGTATCGCAAGAGAAAAGGCGGCTGAAAACGAAAATGACAGTATTCTTTATCTTTTGCAGGACATGAGGAATTTGGAGCTTTTCGGAACGGTCCGGGCCTTTGTCAGCGTCTGTGACAGCATGAACTACATCATCAAGGACGAAGATATGGTTGAGATCATGAAAAAGGTCAACAATTATCTGGATCCTGGCGGTCTTTTTATATTTGACCTTAAGAGTGACTATTATTACAGAACGGAATATGCCGAAAATGAATTTGCCGAGGAAGATGAGGACGGCAATATATTCCTTATGTGGAAAAACCATTATGATGAAGATAAACGTCTTAACAGCTATAAAATCGAGATAGACGAGGCGGATGAATCCGGCATGCCGATAAAAACGATGGAAGAGCATGTGCAGAGAGCCTACGGCATTGAGGAAATATGTGCTTTTATCGACAGGGCGGGGATGGAATTTGTAAAAGTCCTTGACGCCGAAACAATGAAAATGCCGGGTGCAGACTGCAGGCGTTACTATTTTATCGCGAAAGAAAAAACACAGGATAATAAACTATACATTTAGTTTTGGGTCAGTAATTTGAAGAAGAAGATCAGGCTTGCGATAAAGCTGCCGGAATACATAAGCGTTTTCACCGATTTCTGTGCTTGAGAGCTACGGATTCAACACGAAGAACGGTATAGAGTATTCCGGCGGTATGGAAAATTTCTATTTTGAGATGCCGGAAGCCTTTACCGACGGTGCGGATGTAAAGGCGGATGAGGCACTTGAACATGAGAATGCCGCCAAGGAGGAAAACAAAGCATTTATTGATTCAAATGCGGGACAACTTCTTGAGGATTACAGGCAGACTGTAGAAAAGATCAAAAAGGCACTTCGGCTGAGGAAAGGATAGAATCATGAGAAAGATACTGATAGTTGATGATGAAGCCATGATGCTCATGGTCACCAAAAGGATACTTTCGCCGAATTATGAGGTGATCTGTGCTAATTCCGGGGAAGAGGCAATCGATGTATATTTTAAAGAAAAGCCGGACCTGATACTTTCGGATCTTCTGATGCCTGAAATGACAGGCTTTGAAATGCACGAGATCATACAGAAAAGAGTAAGCGAGAAGGTACCCATCATGTATATGACTGCCGACGATACCGAGGAAACCGAAGGAAAGGGCTTCGATCTCGGTGCCGCAGACTTCATTCATAAGCCTTTTAAGCCTGATATACTTCTCAGAAGAGTTGAAAATGTTCTCGGAAACCTTGAAAAGATTAAGGATCTGACCGAGGAGATCAATATTGACAAGCTTTCGGGAGTACTGAACAAGAACGGCGCAAATACTAAACTTACCAAGGTATGCGAAGAAACAGACGGAATACTTGCCATCATAGATCTCGACAGCTTTAAGCTGGTAAATGATATTTACGGTCACGAAGCCGGCGACAGGATACTCATCGGATTTGCTGAGATCATTAAAAACAATACCGAGCCCGATGATATCATAGGAAGGATCGGCGGCGACGAGTTTATTGTGTTTTTGTATCATGTTAACGACGAGAATGTTCTTGCAGGTCTTTCTGCAAGAGTAAACGACAGGCTTTATAAGCTTGCGCTGGAAGTCCTCGGCACAGATATGAAAATACCTTTGGGAGCTTCGTTCGGAGCAGTCAGGGTACCGGATTTCGGCAGGGAATATCCCGATCTTTTCAAAATGGCCGACAAGGCGCTTTACTATGTTAAGCAGAACGGCAAGCATGGTTATTCATTTTACAAGGAAAGCAGCGCGGTTACAAGCAATGAAAGTCCGGAAGAGGAGATGAGGAAGATTTCCAAGCTCCTTGAAGAAAGAAACATACAGAACTGTGCTTTCTGGCTCGGACAGGATGCTTTCAGTGCCGTTTACCGTTTTATGCTCCGTTATATAAGCAGTTATAACGGTGTTGCATATAAGCTTCTGTTTGATGTTATGCCGGAAAGCGGAGCTGATGACGGAGCGTATGCCTATGCTATCGACAGCTTCGGCGAGCTTTTAAACCGGTCGCTCAGAAAAAGCGATATCATGATGCAGAGCAAACCCAATCAGTTTTTCCTTCTGCTTCCGGAGATAACCGGTGAAAACATTGACAACGTTATCGCAAGGATACTCAGGCAATGGGAAACCTTAAACGGAAATAAAGATATGAAGGTCAAGCTTGTTTACGAAAAAGAAACAATAAGCAAGCATGAAGCCGAGGAGGAAGAAAGAAGACTGTATAAGCACAGGGATTACGAAGAATAAAATATGGGTAAGGTAAAATAAATGGATGATTATTTGGTCAGGGCGACGGCCGCAAACGGACAGGTCAGAGCTTTTGCATGCACGACAAAAAAACTGACGGAAGAGGCAAGGAACATTCATTGCCTGACTCCGGTGACAACGGCCGCTCTCGGAAGACTGATGGCCGGAGGCCTGATGATGGGGGCGATGATGAAGGGTGACAGGGACCTTTTGACTTTGAGGATAGAAGGTGCCGGTCCCGCAGTCGGTGCTCTTGTCACAGCCGATTCAAAAGGAAATATAAAGGGCTATGTTAACAGAAACGATGTAATGCTTCCTCTGCGTCCGGACGGAAAGCTTGATGTGGGTGGGGCTTTTGGTCCCGGCTTTCTGAGCGTTATCAAGGACATGGGACTTAAAGATCCTTATGTCGGACAGACCATGCTGGTATCGGGCGAAATTGCCGAGGACCTTACATATTATTTTGCAAACAGCGAACAGGTTCCTTCGACAGTGGGGCTTGGCGTTCTTGTGAACGGTGACTGTACAGTAAAACAGGCCGGAGGTTTCATTGTTCAGCTGATGCCTTTTGCTTCCGAGGAAGTTATTTCTTCCCTTGAAAACAGGCTGAAAAGCATTGATTCCGTCACTGCCATGCTTGATGTCGGAAAAAGTCCGGAGGACATACTTCTGGAGCTTCTCGGCGATCAGGAGCTTGCGATAAACGATACAATGCCTGTAAAATATAATTGCGACTGTAACAGGGAAAGGTTCACGAGAGGACTGATTTCTCTCGGCAGAAGGGAAATACAGGAAATGATAGATGAAGGAAAACCTATCGAGGTAAATTGCCACTTCTGCGATAAAAAATATGAGTTCGGGATTGACGAATTAAAGGATATCTTTGCCGCGGCCAGGAGATAAATAGGTTCTTTAGCTGAGAAAGCTTGAAAAATAAAGAAAAAAGTGGTAAAATTAATATTTGGAATGTTTAATCAATGTCAGTAAAGGAGAGTAAAAGACATGAGCACAGACGTATATTCAAGCCCCTTATCGGAGCGCTATGCAAGCAGGGAAATGCAATACATTTTTTCACAGGACATGAAGTTCAGGACATGGAGAAGGCTGTGGATCGCGCTTGCCGAGTCGGAGATGGAGCTTGGTCTTAATATTACAAAAGAACAGGTTGACGAGCTAAAAGCTCACAGGGACGATATCAATTATGATGTTGCAAAGGAAAGAGAGAAGCTCGTACGCCATGACGTTATGAGCCATGTCTATGCTTACGGTCTTCAGTGCCCGAAGGCTGCAGGCATCATACATCTCGGCGCAACCAGCTGCTATGTCGGTGACAATACAGACATCATTATCATGTCAGAGGGACTGAAGCTTGTGAGGAAAAAGCTTGTCAATGTGATCAAAAAGCTTTCCGATTTTGCTCTTCAGTATGCGGATCTTCCGACTCTTGCTTTTACCCATTTCCAGCCCGCACAGCCTACAACCGTCGGTAAGAGGGCTTCTTTATGGCTGATGGAATTAAAGCTTGATTATGACGATCTTTGCTATGTTTTGGATTCCCTGCAGCTTCTCGGAAGCAAGGGAACAACCGGAACCCAGGCAAGCTTTATGGAGCTTTTTGACGGAGACCAGGACAAGATCAAAGCGCTTGAAGCAAAGATTGCTGAAAAGATGGGCTTCGCCTCCTGCATACCTGTTTCGGGACAGACCTATACAAGAAAGGTAGATACAAGAGTTGCAAATGTTCTTGCCGGTATTGCCGCAAGTGCGACCAAGTTCTCAAACGATATCAGGCTTCTGCAGCATCTTAAAGAGATAGAAGAGCCCTTCGAGAAGAATCAGATCGGCTCCTCCGCTATGGCTTATAAGCGTAACCCGATGAGAAGCGAAAGGATCGCATCTCTTTCAAGATATGTGATGTGCGACCTCCTTAATACCTACTTTACAAGTGCAACCCAGTGGTTTGAGAGAACACTTGATGATTCGGCAAACAAGAGACTTTCGATTCCCGAGGCTTTCCTTGCAATCGACGGCATACTTGATCTTTACATGAATGTAGTTGACGGACTTGTTGTATATGACAAGGTGATCAACAAGAGACTGATGAGCGAGCTTCCCTTCATGGCAACCGAAAATATCATGATGGATGCCGTAAAAGCAGGCGGAAACCGTCAGGAAATGCACGAGAAGAT
>DFFN01000053.1 GCA_002369525.1 Lachnoclostridium sp. UBA3775
AGCCAAGTTTCAGGAAGTTAGCCCCCTTGCCCACATACTGTACGCGGCTGGAGGAAGTAAGGCCCTCATTGCGGCTAGAAAGCTTCCAGCGGTAGCGTTGCTTGGGGAAGGTCAGGCGGGAAAGAGCCTGACGCAAGGGAGCAAAGGCCGCCTCAAAATTCCTGTATTCCTCCTGAGGCACGGTGATGCCCACCACCAGGTCCTGCTGATTGAAGACCTGGCGCAGCACCTCACCGAAGATTTCCGGCAGCTTGGCAAAGTTGGCATCAAAATCAGCCAGGAAATCCTTCACGAAATGGTAGAAAGGCAGGCCCCCCTGATCAGCATAGGCACCTGCAGGGGTAAGATAGGAGGCAATGCGCCCCGACACTACCTGATGGGCAGAACGCTGGAGACTCAGTTCCACCTCCGTCTGAATCTGCAGCAGCAGTTCCTTGATGCGCTTGGCATCTGTAAAGAGGCTTCTGGTGACGATTTCCTGCAAAAGCTGGCAGAGATGGGGCAGCTTCTTGGCCAAAGCCTTGGCCTTGATGCGGAACTTGGGCAGGCAGGAATCCGGCTCGCCCTTGCGGGTCATAGCCACCACGTCATAGCTGATGCCGCCAGTGTGCAGGTTCTTGAGATTGGCCAGCTCGGCATAGGAATGCTCCGTGGTATCCACCTCGCCCATAAGCTCTGCCAGCAGATAGAGGTAAGGCAGATGCTCCTGGGCCACCCGGCTGGCATCAAAGTACAGGTTCAGGTAGCCAATGCCATGGGTGTCCACATTGGTGTGGAGCACCTTGGTGCCCATGACTTCCTTTTCCACCATAGGCAGGTTATAGGCTTCCTTGCGGATATCCTCCACATCCAGCACAGGGATAGAAGCCAGGGCCTCCGGCGTCTCCGGCGTCTGCTGGCGCTCCTTCAAGGCTTTGTTGGCCTCAATCAGCTCTGCAATCTCCTGCGGGGAAAGCTGTGCCTTCTTCTCAGCCAGGAGCTTGGCCTGAGCAGCCTCACGCTCGGCTGACATGGTGGTGCTGGGCGCCAGGGTAACCATGGTCACATGCTTGTTGTCCAGGAAATATTTCTTGATAAGCTCCTCGAAATAACGCCCCTGGAGGCCTTCCTTCATGCGGGCCAGCAAGTCCTCGTAGTAAAGAGCATCTTCGGGCTGGCCATCATAGAGCCAGGTCTTCATGGCCGCAATGCCATAGATAAGACCCTTGGGGGCAGAGCCGAAATCTGCCTCACGCAGGCGGAATTCCAGCAGGTTGATAGAAGCCTCCAGCAGGGTCTTGTCCAGACCCTCATCAGCAAGCTTCTTCAAGGTATCAAAGGTCAGCTGGCGGAACTTCTCTGCCCTTTCTGCCTCGGAGTTGGCCACTACGATGCTGAGGTAAGGCTGCATCACGCTCTCTTCAAAGCTGGAGTCCACATCCTTGCCCAGTTCTGCGTCAATCAACGCCTTGCGCAGGGGAGCAGCCGGCGTCTTCAGCAGAGCATGGTTGAGAATCTCCAGCCCCATGACCGTTTCCGTGTCAAGAGTATCCCCCATCAGCCAGTTCAGGGAAAGGAAGGTCTTTTCCTCCGTCCCCTCCTCCTGGCTCACGGGATAGTGCTCCGTGCGGCTGTGCATTTCCGTAAAAGGCTCCTGCTTATCTATGCGGGACGGCACAGGAATACGGTCGAAATGGGCGAGGTATTCCCTGTCCAGATAGGCCAGCTTCTCCTCAATATCCAGGTCGCCATAAAGGAAAATATAGCTGTTGGAAGGATGATAATATTTCCCATGGAAATCAGCAAACATCTCCTGGGTAAGCTCGGGGATGTGCTCCGGATTGCCGCCTGACTCATAGCCATAAGTGGTATCCGGGTAAAGGGAGTTCATGATGTGGTTCTCCAGGATATCATCCGGAGAGGACAGGGCGCCCTTCATCTCGTTATAGACCACGCCGTTGATTCCGAGCTCACCGTCCGTCGAATCCAGCTCATAGTGCCAGCCTTCCTGCTTAAAGATTTCCTCATGGGAATATATGCGGGGATTGAGCACGGCATCCATGTAAACGTCCATCAGGTTTTTGATGTCCTGATCGTTGCAGCTGGCAACGGGATAAACGGTTTTATCGGGATATGTCATGGCATTAAGGAAGGTATTGAGGGAGCTTTTGGCAAGCTCGATGAAAGGATCCTTAACCGGATATTTGTCCGAACCGCAAAGAACCGTATGCTCGATTATATGCGGAACACCCGTCGAATTCTTCGGTGTTGTACGGAATGCTATATAAAAAACCTTGTTTTTATCTTCGCTTGAGATCAGAGCCACTCTGGCCCCGCTTTTCTTATGACGGAGCACATATCCCACTCCGGATACGTCGCCCAGCTCCTCTGTACGTATCAATTCGTAATTCTCGTTCTGTATGTTCAAGTATCTTCCTCCGGAGAAACAATCATTTTTTTAAGTTTACTACATTTTTCCTTTTATTACAAGATAATTTAGGCCAAAAGATGTTCGAATTTGTATTATCTTATACACTTTGTATAAATAATGCACTTTTTTCTTCCAAAATCTTATAAGTGTTGACAAACATGCTTTCTATGATTTATAATACTCCACAAATTGACAGAATTCGTACCATTTTCTTCAGTTTTATTTTATTTTTATTCAAATGGTACAGAAAGAGGATATCATGAAGAAGGGAACTGTTAAGTGGTTCAATGCCAAGAAAGGCTACGGCTTCCTGTGTGACGAAGAAGGAAATGAAATCTTTGTACATTTTTCTGCTATCGTAATGGACGGCTTCAAGGTACTTGAAGAAGGAATGCCTGTTCAGTTTGATATTGTTGACGGCGCTAAAGGCCCTCAGGCAGCAAATGTTGTAAAACTGAGCTAAAAAGAACCGGATGGATGACCATCCGGTTTTTTTATGTCTTATTTTGTTTCTTCGGTTTCGTCCGCTTCTTCGGTTTCGCTTATCTCTTCTGTTTTGCCGGTTTCTGCAGTCTCGCTTGTTTCAGCCGCTTCAGGCTCATTTATTGTCTCATCAGCCTTACTTACCAATGCTTTTTCCTCTCCGGGAGTTTTCGACTCTTCGCTCGAAGAAGCCTCGTCCGCCTCGGAGACTCCGGATTCCTCATCCTCCTGTTTATCGCTTTCTTCTTTATCGTCGGCATGTTCTGAGTTTATTCTTTCAACCACAGCCTTCTTTATCTCCTCTTCGTTGATCTCGGGTATGGCATAGCTCTTCCTTCTCTCGCCCACATACAGGCACATAAAGGTAATGGCGAGAAGAAATACTGCGATAACCACCGCTATCTTTCCGACAGACTTGATTTTATCCTTTCTGTTCTTTTCATTATCAGGATTTTCATCTGTTGCAACCTGTTCGGTTGCTGTCTTATCCCCGCTGCTCTCATTTTCCGGCATCACCTTTTCGCCGGCATTCTCGGTCCCGGTTTCTACAGGTTCAACCGGCATGGGGGTTGCAGGAACCGGCGTGACACTTACGGGAACCGGTGTAGCTTCGCTTTTTTCTTCATTGTACCTTTGAAGCGTATCCTCTCTTGTGTCAAAGCTGTACCATGATCCTTCGTCGATGTACATCAGCGAAAATTCCGAAGAATCATCCTTTTTATATGCGGGATATGATACTCCTTCGATTTCCTCAATGTAAAGATGATAGCCTTCGGGAATTTCATTCTCGGGCGCAAGGCATATACGGAAATTCCTTTTCTGAGGATTCATGGTCCTGAACAGCGTAAAGCTCTCGTCATCGCTGTTGTAAATGTAGAGCTGTCCGTCCGAAAGCTCTGCAAGCACAATATCATTTTCAGGCTGACGGTATACTTCAGCCATGATGCCGAGTATATTTGCGTCTTCCTTCTGATAATCCTCGGGGGGAGCAACGCTAAGCTTGTCGGCAAGCTGAAGCTCTATCTGCTTTTCCACGGCTTTGCCGTTCTCATCGATCTCAAAGACTCTTGCTTTTGTTTTGATTCCGGGTGTAGGGGTCGGCGTGTCGGTAGGAATCGGCGTTGCCGTCGGAGAAGGTGTGGGCGTTGCCTCTGCCTTTGTGACGGTGATCGTATAGGTTGCCTTTGCGCCGCTTTCCGCGGTTACAAGTATTTTGACGGAGTTTGTGCCTGCCTTCAGGTTGTTTCCGCTGACGGCTACCTTGGCGTAGGGCGAAGTGGCCTTCGCATTCAGAGTAAGTGCCCGTACATCTGCTCCTACCGAAATGGTGTAGTTCAGTGTTTTTTTGTTAAATGCAGGGCTTAATTTCCCCTGCCCGACAATAAGCGAAGCAAGGGTACAGTCGGTCGAAGCCTGACGGGGAGCATTTACAACGACGCTTCCTTCAGACTTGACTACCTTCATATTGTTGTAATCGGAATCGAGAATCTCTCCGTCATACGCAGTTATGCCAAGCTTTGAGGTACCTGCCTTTTTTCCTTTGAACTTCAGGGTGTAGCTTTTGGATTTTGCCAGCACGTCATCAACAAATATCAGAACCCCGTTTCCTCCGTTGCAGAAATTCATATCCGCGCTCTGTGGAACATATTCTATCACCGCCGCATCATAGGTAACGGTAAATCTGTAGGCTCCGATTTCTGCGGTACTGGAAGCAGAAACAGTTACATTTACGGTCTGTCCGGTCTCAATCGTCCCGCCCCTGGTTGTAATCTTTACATCCGCCGCAAAAGCCATACCGGTAAGTATGAACACCGCGGCAAAAAGCATCAAACATCTTATGATTGGATTTTTTCTCATTATTAACTCCCGTAGCATAAAATCATATTCCGTCTTTCAGAACGCTGTATCCCAAAAGCGTCTGCTTAAGTGTCAGAAGATCTTTGATTCCCACGCTTCCGAGCTTGTTTACGGAAGCGGCATATGCCTGCGCCTGATCGAGCGCCTGCGCTCCCATCAGGTTCTTCTTTACAAAAAGTATGTCCTTAACCGTCAGCATTCCGTCGGGGCTTACATCTCCCTTGACGCAGATTGTATATTTTCCGGTTCCCGAAACCAGTATCTGTCCCGTCATGCAAAGGCTGTCCATGGCAATCTGTTTTCCGGCGGAATCGGTTACCGAAGCACCTTCCGTACTGAGTTTTTTAAGGAAGTCGGAAACCTTTGTCTGAGGCGCGATTCCTACAATATAATTTCCCGTTACCGGATACATATCGCTGATATCATACGACAGTTCCTTGTGCGAGGTATCCGTCGGGGAAGAAGTTGCCGGCTGCTTATATATCGTTATTTTATACACAAGCTTGCTGCCGTCGCCTGCCGTAACCGTTATTTCAAATAAATTGTTTCCGTCGGCAAGCACCTTGTTACCGCTTCCCGTTACCTTTGCCTGGGCATTTACCGCAGCCGCGGAAATCGTTACGGTATTTACGTTTGACGCCACAACAGTCGAATACTCCAGAGTTTTGTAGCTGAAGGTCGGCGTGAGGCTGATACCGTTTATCGAAAGTGCCTTAAGATATGCGTTGGGTGAAGCATAGCCTAACGGAAGCGGGCAGGGATTTTCAGGCATGCCCTTAAAAACAGGGATAAGGAACTCGGCCGGATCGTTGTAGTCGGCGTTTTTATTATAGGCGCCGTATGCCTGGTTCGCCGGGTCGAGGATGTTGCCCATGTACTGGTGGGCATAGGTATTGAAGGTACTGAAATTAAATTTCTGCAGATAATGGTTGCTCTGACCCTTGTTTACATACATGTTTCCGAAAAATATGCTTCCTCCGACAACCGCCTTGTACCTTGAATTCCAGGGACGAAGGGTTGCCGCATCTGTCTTTGAAGCATAGATAAGACCGTTGGTTATCGCATCGACACCATTTTTCTGGGCTGCGCCGACGTTGAAATAATTATAGATTCCTTCGTAGCCCTTGACCGTACCGCTCACGCTGCCCGTTGCGCCTGCGGTTCCTACCTCCTGCATTATCTTGTTTGCAAGGATATAGGGGCTCACGCCGGATTTCTCGGCAGCGATCATCAGTAAGGACGCATAGCTGTTCTTGCCGTCATACGTTCCCTTCATGAAACTGTTTTTGATCACTTCCTGGGTTCCTTCAAGAGTCTGTATCGAAGGATTGAAGGCCTGAGAACGGAACTGGGAAATGCCTTTTTCGTTAAGGAAATTTCTCGGATCCATATAGTACGCAAGGATTTCGTTTGAAGCCTGGACCCAGTTTCCCGTGTCATAGGATGTGTAGCTGTCGGTGAGCGGATTATAGGCACCGGCCGCATGCGAAAACCATGAATAGAAATAGTCTCCCGTCACTTCGGTCTTGCAGTATCTCATCGAAACGAGGCTGTAGCCGAGAGTATTTTCCTTTTGCAGCGATACGGACCAGTCAAGGCTTGTATCGATGCTTGTGCCGCCTCCGGTAAAGTAGGGCGTGAAAACCCAGTCGGGGTGAAGTGAATGCAAGAGGCAGAGCTTCTCGACATAATCCTCCGGAAAGCCCTTCTCAAGAAGTGTTGCGGCATATTCCTCATCATAGGCCTTCTGAGGCTCGATGATATAGTCATGCCTGATATAGCCCTTGTAATTCACTCCGTTGCATTCATAGGAAATATAGTACCACAGTTCCTTGTCGGTACCTGTTTTTTCGGACAGTATGACTACCTTCTGATTGCCGTAGACCAGCGCGGGGTTGCCCTTTGCATCCGCAACCGCTGCATAACCAAGTCCGGCGTTCTGACGTATTTTAAGAATGTTCCTGTCGCCGCACGAATGCACATAGGCAATTCTTACATCATCGGCGGCGGCAGTTTTGTTAAAAAGACTGATTTTGGGCACAGAAATAGTAAGGATCACAAAACACATGAAAATCCCTATTATTCTTTTAATGCCGCACCTATTCATTTATCCTCCCAAGTATACGGAATCATCTCAGTTCCGTGCCGATGCAAAGATATCCGTCACAGGCCTCTACGTGTCCGATTGCACCGTTTATCACCGTTATAACGGGCTGTCTGTGCCCGATATCGGCACCGGTGATTATCGGCCGTCCAAGACTTCCAAGCTGTGAAAGTATCGCATCCTCATAGCTTATTACAGAATATTCATCATTGATCATCGCAGGTCTGCCGAATATGAAAGCCCTCGCGGTGTCAAACCAGCCGGCTTCCTTAAATTTCCACAGATATGATGCGATGAGTTCCGGTGTCATCGAAAAAATCTCAAGATACCAGATCATCCCGTCTTCGCGGTATTTTTCGACAAAATCCCTTGTTCTGTCAAAGCGAGTTCCGGTAAGTTCGACAAGCACATCCATGCAGCCGCCGAGTAATCTTCCGGATTCTTTTATTTTAACATTTCTACTACTGTAGTTGTCAAGTACTTTTATTAAAGTTTTTTCATCTTTTTTATAAATATCGTACCCGTCGGTCAGTTCCTGCCATCCATTCTGGTATTTTTCGCTGTTTTTCTGGGGAAAAAGAGTACCGTTCAGGATTTTAAAGTTATCCTCCAGGGTTTTATCCCATGGCCTCATGCCGAAGGGCTGTACGTTGACAGAGTAGATGCTAGCCATGTCAGCCATGGTCGTAAGCGTATGGCAAAGACCGGTCGGGTCGGAATTGCCCTGAAACCATGTGGGATGCTTTTTTATCAGATCAAAATCGAGATATGGCAGGATTTCAAAAAGAAAATCTCCTCCGCAGGCCGAAATCACCGCTTTTATATCGGGATTTTCAACCATGGCCATGAACTCTTCGGCCCTCTTTTTGGCGGACGCACTTCTCCCGTTTACGGAGCTTCTCACGCTTTCGCTCTCTGCAACCTTATATCCGCGCTCTTCAAACTGCTTTATCGCGGAATCCAGCCTTTTATTTTTAAGTTCGTTGTCGCCGATACCGTCGCTCGGGGCACATATGCCGATGGTATCGCCTTTTTTTAAAAATTCAGGATATATCATACTTCACCGTTTACAGCCTAATTTCACCGATAAATACTATTTCTGCCGGGCCGCTCATATATACAGTATTATTGTCTCTGTCATATTTTATCACCACGTCGCCCCCGTTCATGTGCACAAGCACTTCGTCCTCCGTAAGACCGTTAAGTACGCAGGCAACAACGCTCGCGCATGCGCCTGTACCACAGGCCCAGGTCTCGCCCGAACCGCGCTCCCACACTCTCATGCGGATTTCCTTTTTGGAAATCACATGCACAAATTCGATATTTGCTTTTTCCGGGAAAAGCTCCGAGCACTCCATCTGCGGTCCGAAGGTATGGACCGGTGCGCTTTCAACATCGTCGACAAAGAATATGGCATGGGGATTTCCCATGGAAACGCATGTCATTTTTTCCTCGTGGCCAAATGCGCTTATCTTTTTACCGACTATTTTATCGCTCTTTGAGGGCTTTTCTTCACCGAAAGCAGCCGCATCTGTGTTTACGGGTATCTTTTCCGCCTCAAGTATCGGCGCGCCCATGTCAACCTTTGCGCCGACGGTTCTTCCGTTCTTAATGTCAAGCTCAAGTGTCTTGATCCCCGCAAGTGTTTCTATTGTCACGGTGCTTTTTTCCGTCATGCCCAGATCATGTACATATTTACCCACGCAGCGTATGCCGTTGCCGCACATTTTTCCGCGGCTGCCGTCGGCATTATACATGTCCATGAAAAAGTCGGCCACCTTGCTGGGTTTGATTATTATCAGGCCGTCGGATCCGATGCCGAAGCGTCTGTCGCTTACTTTTATCGCCACTTCCTCAGGGTTTTCGATGTTCTCAAGAAAGCCGTTGACATAGACATAGTCATTGCCGCAGCCCTGCATTTTTACAAATTTCATGATTCTTCCTTTCCGCCTTTGAGGCTTTAGATTTCCAAACTGTTTTAATTGTTGATTCGGGAATGCACAACCGCGGAATCCGGCTCAAGCGGCAGGAAGGTGTAGCCGTTGGCAAGTCCCCATGTAATAATCTGTTCCACGGCATCAACCGAATAGCCCTTGATGTCATGCTGCAGCACCACCGAAATTTTATGGTTTTTGATACCGTTGATGACATTTGAAACAACAACCGAGGTCACGGTCGTGCCTCCGGCATCGCCGCTCGATACGTTCCAGTCGTAGTAGACATAGCCCATGTCCGTGACCGCTTTTGTAAGCCTTGTCATTATCCCCGGCGTGAACAAGGATACCTTGTTTGAGCTTCCTCCGGGGAACCTGAGTATATTGCTCCTCTTTCCGGTCTGAGCCTCAATAATGTCATTCATTTTGTTGAGGTCCTTAAAATAGCCCTCTTCGCTGGTATATACATCCTTCCAGACGTGGGAATAGGTGTGTATCGCAACGGTATGTCCCGCGGTAGCCTCCTTCGCGATCATGCCCTGGAAATTCGGGAACTGGTTCGTCACGAAAAAGGTAGCCTTTACATTATATTTATCAAGTATGTCAAGCAGCTTCTGCGTATATCTTCCCGGTCCGTCGTCGAAGGTAAGATAGACTACCTTGTCCTTCGGCGCTTCCTTTCCGGAAGGCGATGGCTGCGGCACCGCAACGACGCTTACCTGCCTTACGGCCGTCGCAACGTTTCCCTCGGCATCGCTTACTTTATAAGTGATCGTATAATCTCCTGCCCTGTAAATGTCGACCTTGCCGCTTATTGCTATATTTCCCGAAATATCCCCGTCGATATCATCGCTTGCCGTGGCACCCTGTTCGGTATAGGCTGTTCCCGCATTTATTTTAACCAACTCATCACCCGCAAGAGTAATTACCGGCGGCGTGACATCCTTATCCAGTATAAGCCTTTCGGCCGCCGCCATGTTATCGTAGGAATCGGACACAATGTAGCTTATCACTTTTCCGTTCCCGTCCTTTGCCGGCTTTTCGCTGACTATAACTCTGTCGGTAATGTCTCCGTCGCAGTCGTCGCTCGCCTTAAAGCCCGGTTCCTTAAACTCCTCGCCCGGAGCAAGCTTGAGAAGGGTATCGCCCTCAAGAGTGATTTCGGGCGGTATGCTGTCAAAATATTTGATTTCCCTTTTTGCCGTCGCCCTGTTCCCCGAAATATCGCTTACTTCATAATATATATATCCGTCGCCCGGATCGCTTCGTTTTACTCTTTCGGTGATGTCTCCGTCATGATCGTCGGTGGCCTTATAGCCCTCCTCTTCATATTTATCGACGGGACGCGTGAAATGGTCTTCTTCCTCGTAAAGCTCAATGACCGGTGCGGTCACGTCCCTTACGATCACGGTCCTTACCACGGTATCTTTATGTTTTTTGTATACTGCGGTGTACTCTATGGTCTGCTTTCCCAGGACAGAGGTGTCTATCTCGCCCTTCGTTGTTATTTCAAGCTCCTTCCAAGAAAGCCATTTATTCTTGGCGCTTCCGTAGTGGGCAACAGCACCGGGATCGGTATATTCCGCCATATAGGCAACATCCTCGCTGGCTTTTCCCTCAAGATAAAGATAGAGTCCCCATCTTCCGAAAAAAACAAATACCGTAACAATGAACATGCCCATTGCTATCATACCCGCAGCTATAAACAAAACCAGCTGAACTTTGTTTTTCATCATTGCTTTGATCACGGTGACAGGTCTCCTTCTGATTTTCTTTATTAAGCCTCACCATATTTGATTTTAACACTAAGAGGGATATTTTTCAAGCATTGCATGCAAATCGCACATATGTTCGATATTAAGAGCAGAAAAGAAGGACAGCCATTGGGGGATGCTGTCCTCTTTCGGAGAAGGTATTTTTGTTACTTATGGGGTGTAGCAAAAACTATATAATGTATTGGGG
>DFFN01000194.1 GCA_002369525.1 Lachnoclostridium sp. UBA3775
GCTAAAAGAATATACAACAGTATTACTGACTTCGTATGCCTTCCCCCTATCAGTCAAAAAATCGGGATCCACCGATGCAATCAATGCTATCTGTGACTCAGCCTCCTGAAAGCTTTCGCCGGACACATCAAGTTTCAATTCCAATTCAATGTCTTCATTTTCATTTATATTTGTTCTAAATGCAGGGAAAAGTCCAGACTCGGTAAAAAAATTCAAAAATCTGCCTTCACTATAAGCATATATTTCAACCGGTATCAAGCCGTCCGAGCTGCTGGTTTCAAACCCCAAAAAAACCGAAAAAACAAGTTCATCTTTTTCATCAAATCTGACTTTTTTAAAAGCCAGAGGATAAATGTCGCCCTCCTCATCTTTCCAAAAAGCGTTCAAATGACCGGCAAAAGAAGCATAACCGTCATCATCAGCTATATTAT
The DNA here is from genome assembly GCA_002369525.1 of Lachnoclostridium sp. UBA3775. GTDB lineage: Bacteria > Bacillota > Clostridia > Lachnospirales > Lachnospiraceae > UBA3775. The sequence continues at coordinate 432 of DFFN01000194.1, forward strand.
CAATTCCGGTGGGCAGACTACTGTCCACCGGATTATAATCGGAGTCTTTTTGAGATTCCTTTACGAACTTTTCATCAGATGAAGAACATGCGTACAAAAAAAATGTCAGGAAGAACAAATTTATTATAATACACACTTTAAAAAAATTCATTCTTTAAAAATCCCCAAATTTCTGATAAGTAGAAGATCCATAATTAACGTTACTGCTGTTCATATACAAATTGTATGAAACATATGTAATATAGTCGTCTGATTTTTTTCTTTCATATGTTTTTTCATAATTAGTCTGTTCAGAAAACGTATACAACGATCCACCGCTCGTTTCTAAAGGCCCACCCGAGGTCCAGTTGGTTTTAATTAAACTTTCTCCGCAATTAACCTGTCCACGAACTCCATATGTAGTAATAGTATGCCCACTATAAGAAACAGTATCTCTAAATACATAATTTGTTACATTCAAGTATTGACCCTGATATCCATTTATGGTATTTTGATTAAGCTGCTTATAGTACTGACGAGCAAAAACCAACTCACAAAGAATACACCACCATTACTGCACATAAAAATTTTTAAAATTTCATATCACAAACCCTTCAAAAAAATAATGATATGACAGTAAAAACACCTGTCAGATTATATTATACTACAATTATAAAAAAATGCAAGGCCTCACCGGAAATATTCCAAAATCGGTATTTGCCGTGCTTGAAGAATTGCTCTTTTCAGATCACGTACTCGCTTCCGATCCCCTTCTGCCACTCGATAAGGTCTGCCAGAGTAAGCGTGTCGATCACCGAGCTGACCGCTTCGTTAAGCTTTTTCCACAGCCTGACCGTCACACAATTGTCGTAACGTTCGCAGGGCGCGGCACCGTTTGAAAGGCACTCGACAACAGAAAGATCGCCCTCAGTCACTCTCAGTATTTTTCCCACGGTATATTCTTCGGGTTTTCCGACCAGAGTATAACCGCCCTTTGCACCTCTTACGCTTCTTACAAGACCGGCACGGTTGAGCAGCGAGATGATCTGCTCAAGATACTTTTCCGAGATACACTGCCTGATAGCAACATCCTTAAGTGCCACCGGTTCTCCCGTATTGTAGATCGCAAGATCAAGCATAACTCTTAACGCATAGCGTCCCTTTGTAGATATCTTCATGTTTTATTACCTTGTCGCAGGCTCATTGTTCCCGGGTGACACGCCTGCACCATCACCGAGTATCATATCTATTGCTGTCAGATATCCCTTAAGGCCTTCGCCTACAACCTGACCGTCACAAGCCGGTCTGGTTACCGAGACATGTCTGAAGCTTTCACGCTCTTTAACATTTGAAATGTGGATTTCTATCTTTTTCATCGAAACACTTGCAAGCGCATCATGTATCGCATAGCTGTAGTGGGTATATGCTCCGGGGTTTATAACTATTCCGTCGGTTGAGTCAAAATAGGCCTGCTGTATACGGTCTATTATCGCACCCTCATGGTTGCTCTGAAAGCAATCGATTTCAAACCCTTTTTCCCGGGCATAATCCTTCAGCATGTTCAGAAGATAGTTATAGTCCTGTTTTCCGTAGATTTCAGGTTCCCTGATACCGAGGAAATTCAGATTGGGCCCGTTTATCACAAGTATTTTCATCAGTTTTATTTCTCCTGCCGGACAGACTAAATGTCCTTCTCTATTTCATCGATTATTTTTTCAATGCTCTTGCCGTCGGTATCAACCGTCATATATGAAAGACGCTGATACACCCTCTTTCTCTGGTCTAACAGCTCCTTTACGGCTTTTTCCCTGTCAGGCCTTTGAAGCAGCGGTCTCGTATTGTCATCTTTAAGTCTCTCGATTATGGTTTCGGGCGAAGCCTTGAGATATATAACATAGCCGAGGTTTTTAATAAGCTTGTAATTTTCTTCCCTTAACGGAGTTCCGCCGCCTGTACATATAACGTTTTTCTTGCTGGTCCTAAGAAGTACCTTAAGGGTTTTTGTCTCGAGATTTCTGAAATATTGTTCGCCCTTCTCGGCAAAAATCTCCTTAATGCTCATTTCCTCCTGTTCCTCGATAAGCTCATCCGTATCGATGTAACCAAAGCCCATATGACGTGCAAGCTCAGTACCGACCGAGGTCTTACCGCTGCCCATAAAACCTATCAGCACAATATTTGACTGTCTGAGCCTCATCCAGCGTTCCCTGCGGTAAAACTTTAAAACCTGTCTTTCAAGCTTTCTCTTAAGGACAATCTGTATCTCTTCCTTCTTGTTGATCGGTTTGACAAGCAGGGATTTGATTCCCGTTCTGTTTGCACCGTAAACATCGGTAAAAAGCTGGTCGCCGATAAAGCAGGTAGTTGCTTTTTTTGTATGCATCAGCTTCATTGCAAGACGGTAATTTCTTCTCGACGGCTTCTTGGCATCATATATATAGTAAATACGGCTCATATTTACATCATTTCCGGCAAGCCCGTCATAGAAACGCTTAACTCTCTCCCGCTTGTTGTTCGACAGAAGACAGACTGAAAAACCCATGTTCATCAGTTTTTTGAACAACTCGACAGATCTCCCATCAGCATCCGCTCCATGCTCAACCAATGTATTGTCTATATCATAAATAATTCCGCGATATCCCTGCTCATAGAGACCTTCATAGTTTATATCATAGCTTGAATTGGCTCTCTCGCTGGGGAAAAATGCTTCAAATACTGTGGACAAAGTATATCTCTCCTTCGTAATAATATTGCCGACTTTAAGATTCGCAACAGTTATAGTATAATAAATCCTATAGAAAAAGTAAAGATTAAATCTAAAAAAGCTTAAGGAATAATAATTCCTTCTATTTTTTCCGTATACCGGTACGGTTTCTGATCCTTATTCGTAAAATAACGGAGCTGTTGCAGCAAATACAACAGCTCCGTTTGAATTATTCAATCTGCAACATTTAAATTACTCGGCAACCTCTGCTGCATTCTCCTCGATAACCTTAGCCTGAACATCGCTCGGTGCGGGCTCATAGCGCGAGAATTCATAGGAGAAGTCTCCGTAACCGCCTGTCATAGAACGAAGATCCGTCGAATAGCCGTACAGAGAAGCGATCGGAATATCCGCAAGCACTTCCTGTTTTCCGTTAGGAAGCGGGTTCATACCGAGCACGCGGCCTCTTCTCTTGGAAAGATCGCCCATGATATCGCCTGTATATGCATCCGGAATAACAACCCTGAGCGAAGCTATCGGCTCGAGAAGTATCGGTGTCGCATCCATGATACCGGCCTTAAATGCCTTGATGGCAGCAAGCTTAAATGCCATTTCGTTCGAATCTACGGGATGGTAGCTTCCGTCGATAAGGATGGCCTTGATGCCTACAACCGGGAATCCCGCAAGCGGTCCCTTAAGAACCGATTCAGCAATACCCTTTTCAACTGCCGGGTGGAAGTTACGGGGAACCGAACCACCGACAATTCTTTCTTCAAATATGTAAGGAGTCTCAAGATCACCCGAAGGCTCAAAGATCATTACTACATCACCGAACTGGCCTGCACCGCCGGACTGCTTCTTATGTCTTCCCTGAACCTGGACAGACTTACGTATGGTCTCACGATAAGGTACGCGAGGTTTTTCAAAAACAACGTCAACCTTATATCTTGAAAGGAGTTTGCTCTTGACAATGTCAAGCTGCTGCTCGCCGATACCGTAAAGCAAGGTCTGACGGTTTTCTGTATCGTTAACCGTCTTAAGTGTAAGGTCTTCCTCCATCAGTCTTCCGAGAGCCTGTGAAATCTTATCCTCATCGCCCTTGTTTGCTGCCGAATACTTAACATAGGTATAAGGTGTCGAAAGCTTGGCGGGTGTATACTCGATCGGATTAGCCTTGGTTGAAAGCGTATCTCCGGTCTCGGTGTCGGAAAGCTTGCCGATTGCACCTATATCGCCGGCATAGAGTTCCTTAACCTCTATCTGCTCCTTGCCGCGCAGAACATAAAGCCTTGAAAGCTTTTCTTCGGTTTCCGTTCTGGAATTAAAAATCAAGTCGTCGTTCTTAAGAATACCGGAGCAAACCTTGATAAGCGAGAATTTTCCGATGAAAGGATCTGCAATGGTCTTGAAAACCTTTGCGGAAAAATCCTTGTTGGCATCATAATCTGCCATAAATGTGGTACCGGTCTTCTTGCTCATACCGGTAATTACACATTTATTGGGTGAAGGGAAGTACTTGTCGATTGCCTGCAAAAGAGCATGGCATCCGCGTCCCTGTATGCCTGATCCGCAAAGGACCGGAACCATATCGGCAATTCCGACGCTCTGTCTGATGGCTGTTTCAAGCTCAGCCTCGGTAAATTCCTCGCCCTCGAAGAATTTTTCCATAAGTTCCTCGCTGGTTTCGGCTACGGATTCAATGAGAGCCGCCCTGTAATTGTCTGTATATTCCCTGCTGTATTCGGGGATTTCGCCGTCTGTATATTCACCCGGTTTATCCGTGAACTTTCGGCCTGCCATCTTAACAACGTTTACGAAGCCGACAAACTTTTCATTTTCTCTGATGGGAGTATGGAAAGGAGCAATACGGTTTCCGTAGGTCTCCTGAAGCTTTTCGACAACCTGTCTGAAGGAAGCATTATCATCATCCATATCTGTTACAAAAATGATTCTCGGCAGCTTATATCTTTCGCAAAGATCCCATGCCTTAAGTGCTCCGACCTCAAGTCCTGCCTTGGCCGAAACAACGATGACTGCCGCATCTGCCGCAGAAACAGCCTCTTCCACCTCGCCGACAAAATCGAAGTATCCGGGAGTGTCAAGGAAATTAATCTTGGTATCCTTCCAGATGATCGGAACAAGTGATGTGCTGATAGAGAATTTTCTTTTTGCTTCTTCCTTGTCATAATCGCTGATGGTATTACCGTCTTCGGTTCTTCCCATTCTCTGGATAATTCCGGTGGTATATGCCATTGATTCAACAAGAGTGGTCTTACCGCAGCCTCCAT
>DFFN01000166.1 GCA_002369525.1 Lachnoclostridium sp. UBA3775
AAGATGCACCAGACCATCAAGAAGGTAAGCAATGACTTTGAAACCCTCAAGTTCAACACGGCCATCGCAGCCATCATGTCTTTGGTTAATGAGTTCTATCGTGTCGGCAGGGTGACAAAGGGCGAGTACAGGACCATAATCCTGCTGCTTAATCCTGTTGCTCCTCACATTACCGAGGAACTCTGGGAAATGTTCGGTAACGGCGGAAGAGCTTACCAGCAGAGCTGGCCTTCCTTTGATGAGGCAAAAACAGTTGAAAACACTGTTGAGATCGCAGTTCAGATCAACGGCAAAGTAAAGGCTCAGGTCATGGTCGGACTTGACGAGGATCAGGCTTCTGTTAAAGAAAAGGTTTTCGCAAACGATGCTGTTGCAAAGTTTACCGAAGGCAAGACAATAGTAAAGGAAATCTACGTCAAAGGACGTATCTATAATATCGTTGTAAAATAAATTACAATGCCGGATTGATAAAAACAAAGAAAGGCTTCTCCTGCGGGGGAAGCCTTTCGGGATAAAGAGGAACTTATGAGTGATTATCTTGTAAAGACAATAGATGTTGAAAAAATAAAAAACCGTGATTCGGTTGTTAAAGTGGCAGTTCCGGGCTCGAAATCGATAACGAATCGCGCCCTGCTTCTTGCCGCGCTAAGCGATGGAAAAAGCGTGCTCAGGGGATGTCAGTTTTCCGAGGATTCGAAGTATTTTCTTGAATGCCTTAAAAATCTGGGCTTTCAGGTGGATATAACCGAAAATAAAAATGCCGGAGAGGACAGAAAAACGGTCGGCTCCGGATTGATAGATAACAGCATAGTCGAAATCACCGGCTTTGGCGGCATAATTCCTGTAAAAAAGGCAGAGTTATACGTTGGGAGCGCGGGTACAGCGGCGAGGTTTTTATGCGCCATGCTTGCTTTTTCTGATGGGGAGTATGTTCTGAATTCTTCCGAACAGATGAAAAAAAGACCGATGAGCGATCTCCTTGAAAGCTTGAGAAATGCGGGCGCAAAGATTGTCTGCCTTGAGGAAGAAGGGCATTTTCCGATGCGGATCACCGGAAGCAGTAATCAGACTGTCCCCGGAATAAAAGAACTCTCTGTAGATGTCACAAAGAGCTCGCAGTTCCTTTCGGCGCTTATGATAGCAGCAGGTACCTTCGGATGCGATACAGTGATAAGACTGTCAGGCTCTCACGGTCTTTCATATGCAGACATGACTGCCGAGATGATGAAGAGCTTCGGTATCAGAGTGTTCAAATCGACGGCCAAAAGCTCATTCGGAAATACCGTGACAGAAAAAATATCATATAAGGTTAAGGCGGCGGGTAAAAAGTACGCGGCACAAAATTACGATGTCGAGCCCGATCTTTCGGCGGCTGCATATTTCTACGGCTTTGCCGCTCTTACCGGCGCAGAGATAGAAGTGGAAGGCGTGAAAAGACCGTCTCTTCAGGGCGATATCAGTTTTGTTGACGTGCTTGAAAGCATGGGATGTGCGGTAAATACTCATAAAACGGTTTTGAATTCAAAACCGGGGGGCGAAGAAATAATGAGCACAGAAGAGAAGCCGCTCAAAGACAAAGACAGCATCAATAATGAAGAAAGCAGGCAAAAACATGCCGAAAGAATAATCAACAATATCTTTGACAGTGCGGAAGATACCCCGGAATCATTTTCCGTAAAAGGCCCTGCAAAGATGCTTAAGGGCGATATCACAGTGGATATGTCCGCATTTTCAGACCAGGCGCTTACGCTTGCCGCACTTGCTCCCTTTGCCGACGGACCGGTAAAGATCACAGGGATTTCCCATATACGCGGCCAGGAGTGCGACAGGATAGCCGCAATATGCGAAAACCTAAAAAGACTTGGAATAAAAACCGAAATCGAAGAGGATGACAGCATAATAATATATCCGGGCATAATGCACGGTGCGGAAATCGAAACCTATGACGATCACAGGGTAGCCATGGCTTTTTCGCTCGTGGGACTGCGTGTACCGGGCGTTAAAATCATTAACAAAGAATGCTGCAAAAAAACCTTTAAGGAATATTTTGAAGTCCTTGACGAATTGTGGTGCACTTTTGGTGCATAGCCCGGACAATCGCAAAAATTAACAATATATACTTGATAAATCTGTACGAATAGTGTAGAATAGTGTGCAAGGAGAATGGGGAAGGTTATGGAATGACGTTAGATAACAAAGACGATAATGAACAGTCCGTTGTTGAGACAGTCTATGTCGCTGAAAAACCATATACACCTGCCAGAGACTTTTCATGGATGGGCTTTGGCATTTTGGTGTTCTGGATCATATGGCAGACACTGGTTATTTTGACAGGCGCTTTGTATTCCGTGATCACGGATTCAAAGGGGCTTAGTTTGAGTTTTGCCTTATTTCTGTCAATAGCCTGCGAGCTTACAGCCTTCCCGATTTATTTCCTTATCTCAAAAAAGAAGGTTAAAACCGAACCATTACAGAAGTCAGGTCTTGGTTTCGGCCGCCTTTTTATCTATCTCGGAGTTGTCTTTTTCCTCGGAATCGCAGGAAATATCATCGGAATAGTATTGAATTCGGTAATAACAACAAACGGCGGAAATGCCTCGGTTTCCAACATTGAAGACTATATCAAGGGCAATTATTTAATGATGCTCGTTTATGCCGGCATTCTCGGACCGATAATTGAAGAGTTTTTATGCCGTAAAATACTGCTTGACCGTCTGCACCGCTACGGTAAAGGCATCGCAATGGTGACGTCGGGACTGATCTTTGCGCTTCTGCACGGCAATTTACAGCAGTTTTTCTATACCTTCCTTGTCGGCTTCTTCTTTGCATACATATATCTTAAGACCGGCAGGATACGTTATTCGATCATACTCCACATGGGAATGAATATGTATTCGCTTGTGCTTACCTTCGTTCTTTCAAAAATCCCGGCACTAAATACCTCCGAGGATGCGGGAACGATAGTCAGAAACATATTAAGCGACAATTCCCAGGCAAGCATGATACTGGTCTTGTTTGCCATGATAATATTTGAATACGGCATGGCAATCGCCGGACTGGTATTCAGCATCGTGCGTTTCCATGAGTACTCCTTCGGTGAGGACAATACGCCGTCGGCGCCCTGCAGCAAATGCTTCCTGAATCCCGGAATGGCAGCCTGCATAGTGCTTTTGTTTGTCGACATGGTGCTTACCGTAATGGATACAAGTCTTTCAGAAATGGTGATCGGAGCGATATTCAAATGAAAATAGTTTTTCTTGAAAGAGACAGCCTCGGAACAGACGTGACCATCGGCCGTTTCAAAGAACTGGGCGAGCTTGCGGTTTATCCGAAAAGCACCATAGAGGAAACCAAGGAGCGGGCGGCCGATGCGGACATAATCGTCGTTAACAAGATTCCGATGAATTCGGAAACGCTCGCAAAAGCAAAGAATCTAAAGCTCATCTGCGTGTCAGCAACAGGTACCAACAATATTGATTTTGAATATATGAAAGCCCGCGGCATTGAAGTAAGAAATGTGGCGGGATACTCGACGGAGGCAGTGGTACAGCATACCTTTGCCATGTTTTTCTATGTCTACGAGCACCTGAATTACTATGATTCCTACGTTAAATACGGCCGGTATGAAAAATCCGGCATGTTCTCGCATTTCGGCTACTGCTACAGCGAGCTTAGCGGGAAAACCTGGGGCATAATCGGGCTCGGAAGCATCGGAAGCAGGGTCGCGGAGGTCGCATCGGCTTTCGGATGCAAGGTAATATATTATTCGACCAGCGGCAAAAACAATAATGAAAGATTTGTGAGAGTAGACCTTGAAGAACTTCTTTCGTCTGCCGATGTTATATCGATACATTGCCCGTTAAACGAAGCTACAAAAGGCCTTATCGGTGCAAAGCAGTTTGAAATCATGAAAAAAACAGCCTTTTTGCTGAATCTCGGCAGGGGCGGAATAGTTGACGAGCATGCGCTTTTTGATGCTCTTGTAAACGAAAAAATTGCCGGTGCGGCGCTGGATGTTCTTGAGAAGGAGCCTATCAGCGAAGACAATCCCCTTTACCGGATAAAGGACAGCAACAGGCTTCTGATCACCCCGCATATGGGCTGGGGTCCGAGGGAAGCAAGGCAGAGATGCGTGGACGGAGTACTTAGCAATATCATGTTATTTCTGAACACATTAAAATAAACGGAGGTTTGGAAAGCGGATGGGTAACATTATTGAACTAAAGGGCATCAGAAAAAGCTACGATGGTAATGTTAACATAGTAGAGGATATCAATCTCGAAATCGGGAAGGGCGAATTTGTCACGCTTCTTGGTCCCTCGGGCTGCGGTAAGACAACAACGCTCAGAATGATCGCGGGCTTTGAAATACCGACCGAGGGCGAAATTCTTTTGAACGGTAAGGATATTTCCGACCTCCCGCCATACAAAAGACCGATAAATACGGTCTTTCAGCGCTATGCATTATTTCCCCATTTAAACATTTTTGACAATGTCGCCTTCGGCCTTAAGCTTAAGAAGCTCGGCAAGAAGGAGATTGAGGAGAAGGTTCACCATGCCCTTGAAATCGTTGACCTTGAAGGCTTCGATAAAAGAAGCGTTTCCACTCTGTCGGGAGGCCAGCAGCAGAGGGTTGCGATCGCGCGCGCGATAGTTAACGAGCCCGAGATACTGCTGCTTGACGAACCCTTGGGCGCTCTCGATCTTAAAATGCGCAAGGAAATGCAGATCGAGCTTAAGCAGATGCACAAGGAGCTCGGCATCACCTTTATCTATGTAACCCACGACCAGGAGGAGGCTCTTACCATGTCCGACAAGATAGTGGTAATGGCTGACGGCTGCATACAGCAGATCGGAACTCCCGAGGATATATATAATGAGCCCGTCAATGCCTTCGTTGCCGACTTTATCGGCGAAAGCAACATTTTTAACGGCACAATGGCAGGACATCTGAAGGTTGAATTCTGCGGCGCTGTATTTGACTGCGTTGACGATTATCCGAAGAACAAGCCTGTCGAGATCGTTGTGCGTCCCGAGGATATCGAAATGTGCCCGGCTGCCGAAGGTCAGCTTGTCGGAGTTGTAACAAATGTTACATTTAAGGGCGTACATTTTGAAATCACGGTTGAATGCGGCAAATTCGAAATCGTTATCCAGTCTACTAAATCCGCAAAGGCAGGAGACGAGATCGGCATGAAGATAGGACCGGAAGAGATCCATGTCATGCAGTCCGAATCCTCAGACAGCGTATTTGACGGCGTTATCACCGACAAGAATACCGTTTTGTTTGCTGACGGCGAGTTTGACTGCGACGTTACTCAGCTTTACCCCGGTTCTCATCTTGATGCGGAGGGCTACCTTATCACCGCCGACGGCGGAAAGATCGATCTTAAGGGCGTTGAGGTCAGCGTACAGATACCGGTTAAGGCTATCACGATGAGCGACGATGAAAATGCCGGCGGAACCTGCGGTCACATAATATCCCTTATCTACAAGGGCGATCACTATAAATATATCGTCAGAACCGAAAGCGAAAACGACTTTGTTGTTGATGACGAGTATCTCTGGAACGAAAACGACTATGTATCTATCATAGTTAAGAAAGAGGATATCAAGCTGAAACTTAAAGAGGAGAAAGGAAAAGGATGAAAAAACTGAGCTTTTCCAGGAAACAGCTTGCAATTCCGTACATCCTGTTCCTGGCAGTATTTGTTGTCATGCCGCTTATCATAGTGGTACGATATGCATTTACAAATGCGGCAGGAAAGATTTCGTTCACCAATTTCCTGCACTTCTTTACGGATGCAAACACCATAGGCACGCTTGTGTACTCGGCGGCTGTTGCATTTTGCGCAACGGCAGTCTGCCTCGTTATCGCATATCCCCTGGCATATATACTCGCAAGAGGCGGGTTCAAGGGCGGGCCTGCGCTTTTGCTGCTTTTTGTAATGCCGATGTGGATCAACTTTACGCTTAGGATCACGGCGCTTAAGGAAATACTGACGGTTATCGAGGGCAATCTTGCAATGTATCCCTTCCTCAACACCATTATCGGCATGACCTATGATTTCCTGCC
>DFFN01000180.1 GCA_002369525.1 Lachnoclostridium sp. UBA3775
GTTGCTGATGATCTCGTTATAATCGAAACCGTCGAGCTTGTAGCTTATCTTCGGGTTTCTCATCGAATAGCTTAAAACATAAGCATTGATGACAAGTCTCTTCGAATCGGCGGGTATCGTGATGGTTTCGCCGCTTTTCACATAATAATCCTTGCCGTCAACCGTCACCGAAGGAACAGCCGCTTTAACCTCGGGCTCCCTTTCAAATGCCTGGTTGATATTGATCGAACATATGCCGGTTGAACCGCATACAAAAACCATTCCGTCCTCACGCATGTAGCTTCTTGAGTTTGCGGTTGAAACACAGGGAAGTCCGTTGTTCTTGTCATAGTGGACATAACGCATGCTTTCTTTGTTTTCAAGCATGTCATCGCTTTCAACGACATATACGCCGTTACTCGAAAATACCCAAACGTTCTTTGAGCTGTCGGTAAAAATATCAAAGTTGTTGGAATACGGGAAATTGCTTACGGTAGTGATCTTCCCATCCTTGATATAGGCAATTGAATTACTCGAGATTATCCAGTAAACACCGAGCTTGTCGTCATACTTGATGCGCATGATGATCTCAGAGGGAAGACCCTCGTCCTTACCTATGTGGGTAACATTACCGTTTCTTTCAAGTATATACATACCGTCGCCGTCGCTGCCCAGATACACTCTCTCGTCGGGCATTTCGCAGATGGTAAGTATTTCGATATTGTTCAGTCCGTTTGAATTGTCAAAGGTCTTTTCGATCTTTCCGTCCCTCATCAGATGGAGGCCGCCGCTTACCGAAACCGCAAGCAGGCCGCTCTGAAGCTCCACGCAGGTTCTTACCCTGTTTGAATTCAGGCCGGTATTGTCGCTGTTGTAGGAAACAATGTTTCCGCTTTTCTCAAGGCATACAAGAGCTTTTTCGCTGAAGGTACAAAACCACATGTTGCCCTTACTGTCTTTCTTTATCGAACGTATCCTGCAGCCGTCGAGAAATTCGGTCAGCTCATTGGTCGTTCTTTTATAGTCCGCATCGAGCAAAATAAGCCCGGTATCGGTTCCTATGTAAAGCATATCGTCCTTTAAGCAGGTCGCATTTACCACTATCTGCTCAAGTCCCGCTTTTCCGGACACATCGGAAAACTTATTGGCAACCACCTTCATAAGTCCCTGACGGGTAGATGTAAACCAGAGGTTGCCCTCATAATCCTCTATCACATGGTGTACCGAGTTTGTCATCGGAACATCCTCAAGAAGCTTTAACTCATCCGACGAATTGATATAGCCGATTCCGTTGTCGGTACACAGCCAGAGATTTCCGGATGCATAGTTTATTGAATTAACGGCATTTAACGGAGCGATCTCCCTGCTGCTTTTTACGGTAAAGCCATCCTTCATCGAGGCATAGATAAGCCTTGAATCGCTGGTTCCTATATAAACCATATCTTCATTTTGGGGATCGGGGAAGATGCAGTTAAGATCGATATCATAGTCGCCCGCGGAATAAAAGGCGCTCACACGCGGACCGCCGTCCACACACTCGATGCAGAAAAATTTTCCTGTCATCGTGCAGCCGTAGACCTTATTTTCACGGCGGCGGAGCTCCAATACATATTCATTCTTTATCTGGGGATTGTCAAGTATGCTCATCTTTCCGTTTTTGTCAACATAGGCAATACCCTCGGTGGTCGCTATGTAAACATTTCCTTCGGAATCCTCCGAAAAGTCCCTGATGGCATCGGAATGCATACCGGTTTCCTTCGAAAAAAAGGTAAACTCACCGTTCTTATAGATGGCTGCGCCGTTATCGTTGGTTCCCACCCAGAGTCTTTCACTCGAGTCCATATAGATTGAAACGACACTCGACACTCTTCTGTCGTTACCTATCTTGGTAAATTCCCTTCCGTCATAGCGGTAAAGGCCCGAATAGCTTCCCACCCAGATAAAACCGTTGGGTGCCTGGATGACAGTCGTTGCCTCGGAAGTCACCATGCCCTTGGAATTATCGTAAAGCACAGCGGTTATACCGGCCTCGGGATCCTCGAAATCGATGGAATCGGGTTCATCTTCCGCGATACCCATCCCGGCAATCATTGTAAGGCAAAGCAAAAACGCAAGCAATTTTTTCGTTAAATGCTTCATTGTTTCCTCCTTTTTACCCCAAACCGAATACGTTTATAAGTAATACCCACGCAAGTCCGTAGTATGTCACAACCGCAACCAGATCGTTAACCGTGGTGATAAGCGGTCCGGAAGCAACCGCGGGATCTATTTTTATTTTGTGGAAAAACATGGGTACAAGTGTTCCCACAAGGCTTGAAATCATCATTGCAACCAGCAGCGCGCAGCCGACGCAGCCCGAGATCAGAAAAGCGTCACGCACGGGCAGATGCCTTGCGAACTTGATGTAAAGACCGATGAGCAGAAATGCAACGCTGCCAAGGAACAGTCCGTTGACTATGCCAACCTTGGCCTCTTTGAATGCAAGGTATATCTTATCCTTTGTCTTCAGGTTTTCATCCATCAAAACCCTGATCGTCACGGCAAGTGACTGCGTTCCGACATTTCCTGCCATATCAAGTATCAGCGACTGAAAGCAGATGACGATTGGAAGCACCGCAACAACCTTTTCAAAGCCGCCCACGACCGTCGACACCAGAATCCCCAGGAACAGAAGGCCGATAAGCCACGGCAGCCTCTTCTTCATGCTGTCTATCGTCTTCTCCTTTAAATCCTCTTCGCCGATAAGACCTGCCAGCTTGGCGTAATCCTCGCCCATCTCGTCATCCACAACCTCGATGATATCCTGAGCGGTGATAATGCCTATGATCTCATTTTTCGAATTAAGGACCGGCAGCGAATCCTCGGCGTAGTCCTTGATACGCTCGATGTTCTCGGTCACCTTCTCATGGTCGTAAAGGAAGGGGTACGAGGTGGAGATCAAAGACTCAAGCTCGACATAGTTTCTCGCGATGATCAGGTCCTTAAGCTCGATGGCTCCGTAGAATTTATTGTCTCCGTCAACAACATATATGGTCGAAATATTGTCGTTCTCGCCCGCCTGTCTGACAAGCTCCTGCATCGCCTGCTTGATGGTCAGGTTATTGTGTATGCAGATATAATTTGTCGTAATCTTGCTGCCGATCTCATCGTCATCATAGGACTGGATAAGATTGATATCCGCACTGGTCTCCTCATCCAGAAGGTTTTTAACCTTTTCCTGAGTCGACTCGTCCATTTCCTCGAGAATATCAACCGCGTCGTCGGAGTCCATTTCCCCTATGATCTTTGCGACATTGCGTATGTCGAGTTCCTGAATATACTCTTCGACATCCTCAATATATGTAAAGATCTCGGATACCCTCTCGGCACCAAGTATTTTATAAAGCCTTTGTCTCTCTTCCTTGGTCAGCTGTTCGAAGGCACCCGCGATATCGTTCTCATGATAATCTTCAAGCTTTTCGATCAGCTCGTTGTCCGGGAGCCCGCTCCTTATCAGTTCGACCAGTTCCTTGACAAAGTTATTGTTTACATTTACTTCATTTTCCATCATCTTCTCCTCTCCCGCACAGGATCAGATTTCAAGCCTCTCCATCTCCCGCACGACGGTTTTTTTATAAAAAATGACGGCATATGCTGTAAGGCTCGCCATAACCAGCATATAAACAGCCTTGATTCTCGGAATTGTCATGATCTTCATATTGTAGAGGGCAGCACCGAGCAGCGCAAAAAACAAAACACTGATTATTGCCTCAGCCATATTCATGAACACGTTGAAATTGGCACGAAGAGCATTTGACTCATTTTCCCATATCAGCTTCGGATGCCTTATATCCTTCATAATGCCAAGCATCGTTATGAATACGATCATCAGAAATCCGAGCAGCAGATAGTAAAGCGAGTCGGTGAAGTCAAGGCTGAATGACCTTCTCATTATTATAACATCAAAGAGGTAGCTAAGTCCACAAAAAATTATACTAAGTGACACTTTTATTGACAGCTGGGTACGATAGGAAACGGGGATGTATTTCATGAAACCGGCATGGCTTCCCTCTCTTGTCACGGCCGAGGATGCAAGACCCGAACCGGCCGCGGTGACTGCCGCCATCCCGAGCATTATGACCATGACGGTCAGGTGGGCCAGATAATACCCTTTATGATAGTAAAAAGTATAGCGCGGTATGGTATTGTTGCTTTTTAACATGAGGGCGACTATGAACATCAGGGCAGGCCAGAAAATGTTTATTATGATGCAGTTTGAAAGAAAGGCCGGAGTCCTCAGAAGAATTTTCAGTTCCTTTGCGAACAGCGACACAGCCGGAGAACGGCGCGCAAAATCAAGCTCTGCGGTTTTTCTTGTCTCCTTTTTGTTTCCCGCAGACCTTATGCTGTTAAGGCCTTTTTCATATACCGTGCCCGCAAGCAGCAAAAACAATACCGCAAGAAGAAGGGTAAGAAGGATGCCAAAGGCAAGCTCTGCACCTCCTTTTGCCCTTACAAGCAGGGTGCAGGGATAAAAAAGAATGCTCATCAGGTTTATGAACCTGTTATCTCCGGCGAGCAATGTTTCAATGAAATTATCGACGGAAAGCCCCTTAAGGCCGCCGAAGGAATACATTGCCAGGGCCATCATGCCGATGCTGAGCAAAGTCATGAACACTCTGAGCGCGCCCCTGCTTCTGAATACAGAAACAAAACGTATCATTAAAAAGCAGAGTATGCCGCAGTAGGCGAGCGGAACCGCAGGCATCAGAAAAAGCGCGGTCACAGCCTTAAAAAGCTCAAAGCCTTTAAAACCTGCCGCGGCAATATAGCCCGCATAGGCACTTATGATAACAAAAAGCTCCATTCCCGTCTCGGCAATATAGGTATTTATGAATTTGGCCGTTACCACCGAACCGGTCTTTACAGGCAGCGGAAGCAGAAAGTCAATGTCCGAGGTAAAATAAAACTCGTTCATTATGACGGCAAAGCCGAAAACAAAGGCAAAAGCGGACAGAAACAGAACGACAAACAACATGCCCTCCGTCCGGCCGCCTTTTTCGATGAAAGCCAGTGTCATAGCATAGGTAATGAAGCCTGCGGCAATGCAGACCGGTATCATCACAAACAAGGTGATGATGATTCCTATGACAACAAACCTCTTACGGTCTTCTTTTTTTATTTCAAAGCTCTGCCCCTTGCGAAGAAGGGTCAGTAACAATCTGCTTTCCTTCATGGCCTTTACCGTTCATCTCAATGAATATTTCCTCTAATGTCATATGAGGATGGAGCCTCTTCAGTTCTTCAAGACTGCCGTTAAATATCATCCTGCCCTTACGGATCAGGAATATAACGTCGCACAGCTCCTCCGCAACCTCAAGCACATGGGTTGAAAAGAACACGCAGTTTCCTTTTGCGGCGTGCTCCTTCATCATCTGCTTAAGCTCATAGGCCGAGGAAGGATCAAGCCCCGTCATGGGCTCGTCGAGTATCCATACCGGCGGTTCATGCAAAAGAGCCGCTACGATCATTATCTTCTGCCTCATGCCGTGGGAATAATCGCTCATCGTAAGCGGCAGCGCATCCCTGATGCCGAACCTCGTCGCAAGCCTGTCTATCCTCGCAGGCCGTACTTTCTCATCCACCCTGTAAATATCGGCCATCAGCGACAGGAATTCACTGCCCTTAAGTCTCAGGAACATATCCGGGTTATCGGGCACATAAGCCATCCGCAGCTTGGCTTCGAGTGGGTTCTCGGTCCTGCTGTAGCCGTCGATCGTTATCTCCCCGGCATCAGGCATCAGAACTCCCGTCATCATCTTTATCGCGGTCGTTTTTCCGGCACCGTTTTCTCCGACAAAGCCCGCGATCTGCCCGGGCAAAACCTCAAAGCTTATATCATCCACCGCCCTGAAATCTTTTCCGTATATTTTTGTAAGTCCTTTTACGCTAAGCATGTTGCATACTCCCGGATTCCGGTATCAGCACAGTCTGGTGATGACTTCATTTATTACCTTGCCGTCTGCTTTTCCCTTAAGCTCCGGCATAACGGTTTTCATTATCTGCCCCTTGTTCTTGGTTGCAAGAACGTCTGCAAACTTTTCCTTTAAGACCCTTTCAACCTCTTCCGCACTCATAAGACTGGGAGCATATTCGGAAATAACATCATACCTGAACTGATACTCTGCCTTAAGCTCCTGTCTGTCTGCCGGGCATGAATCGATCTGCTCTTTAACAGATTTAAGCTCTTTGAGGATCACCCGGTTTACCAGCTCCTCGCTGATATCGTCGCGGTGTCCTTCATCGATGGCGATTTTCTTTACCGCCTGGATAACGGAGGAAATTGCATCCTTTCTCTCCTTGTCATGTGCCTTCATTGCAGCTATCATTTCCTTCTGTAACTGTTCCATCTGCATAGCTTTATATCTCCTTTGTGTTTTTTTCTATTTTACTCCTTTTGTGCCGATTTTACAACATTATTTATCCATCCCCAGCCACTGTATAAATGCAGTCTTGTCACTGCCGTCCTCCAAAATTATAAACGTCAGCTTGACTGTCCCGTTCATATCTTCTCTTACAGTAATACATCGCCCTGTAATCAATCACATCCTCATCGCTTAATGCCCATATATAAAAGATGTATATATATCCGCCTGCCTTTGCAGCAGCAAGAAATGTTTGTTACTGTCTCTTATCCTTACTTCCGCACTCAAAACAGTACTTGCCGGTATTGCCTGCCTGTCCGCAGCAGGAACAGGTCCATGTGTCAGCCGGCTGTATCGACTGCATCACCTTATTAAAATATCCTGCAAAGCCCATGGAACCGTCTGTTTCCGTTTCTTCGTTAAGAATGATTTCTCCGGTCTCGCGGCATTCATCCAGTATTTGTGACAGTTCGTTTTCTATCGTACGGAAAGTCATGCCTGCAGGCCCGCAATTTACATAGCAGTGCTCATACGGGCTGCCGCCGACGGAAGAGTCGTCAAAACTCATGGAAAAGGATGCGCTTGTGAAATTGTCGAACACAAGCGCCGGTTTAATATCTTCTTTCGAAAGTCTCGCAAAGCGTTTCTCAGTAACATAATCGCGCATTTTCCGGGCAATTTCGGGTTTGACATTATATTTGGATCTTGTATTTTTCCCTCCTCCGCTGTAACTGCTCGTCAGCGTGACGGTTCCGTCCCCGTTCCATTCAAGTTCGTCTGTTCTCGATGAACCGCCGCCCGCCATCATACTGTGAGAACAATAGTTCAGACTGAAGCATGTCAGCGGTCCATGCTTCTCTTCTTCGAGGTTTTCTATGGAAACCAGCGGAATCATCTGTTTATCCGGCGCATTACCGCACTCAGCCATATATTTGTCCCTCTGTCCTTCAACAAGAGATACGTCACGGATTTCGAATCTTGCTTCTGTGCCGTCTGCCAGTAACTTAGCGGCAAGCAGATCTTCGAGTATCCTGCGGTTTTCGGGATCCATAATAAGTTTGCCGTCCGGCCAGCATTTAAAACAATCCGGAATCATAGCAGCAATTGCACTTTTTAGTGCCGATACACCTGCGTCACCTTCTCCGTAACAGCCTGTATTGTAGCGCATGATCTCGGCTTTTCCGCTTACCCTTGCCAAAAATTCCGTATCGCTGCAGTATTCTTTAAACGGAACCGGCTGCGGAGTTCCGAAATTGATCATGAAAGATGCCATCTGAAATTTCCTCTCTTTCTCTAACGGCAGGCACAGGCAATCAGGCCTTTGCCAAGCCGTCAGTTGTTTTATTGCTTCTTGCCCGGGTCATCATGACTCCCTGTTGCTTATCTTCCAATTTACTCAACATTCCCTTAATTATACCCAAGAAATTTCTTTAAATCCCGATTTGAGAGAAGTTCCTTTTTGTACAGTCCGAAGGATTGTCCCGGAACTATCTCCAGATAACGGTCCAGAAATTCCTCATAAGTTTTGGCCTCAAAACAATCCGGTGTTATAAAGAATGTCCTGCTGCCGCCCGTCACACGATCTCCGGCCTGTACATCCACCTTAAAGTCACCGGATTGCATTTTGATGAAACGGTAATGTTCGAGATTCCATCCGTGCACTTCAACATGTCCAAAGGGAACATCATATGCTGCAACTTCCGGATTGGTCCTAAGAGCGATCTCCCGGTAATCATTCTCCACAGATTCTACAAATTTCTCCGCGGAACCACAATCAACGATATGATAAACCCCGCTTCTGTTGTAATCTCTTACAAATTCCCATTCACCGTCAATCTGGCGTATATCATAGTCCACAAAGCCTTTGGTTTTTCTCCGATCAAACCAGTGATAGTCTCTCTTGACATTTTTGTATGCTTTATCAAGATATACCTTAATATCCATGCCATATTTGAACTTTTTTTCCGGATTGGAGTTTTCCACGGATTCTTTCGTATATTCACAAAGAAAGCTGATAAACTCATCCGCGGTTGAACCTTCCTTCCATTCATCAACCAGTTTATCGCCTCTGTACCCTTGCGAAGTCTTCGCAAAAACATATTTCCCGTGATTCGGTACAATCTCCCACGGCTGTATTTTCTTCATTTGCGTTATGGTCGCCCAGGGATATTTTTTCAAAAGCTTCTGCAGTGCTTTTTCATAATATACATCGATTTCTGTACCGTATTTCATTAACTTCAGATCCGTTAAAGGATTCCGATTCAGTTCCTCTTCCTGTTTACGCTCTTTTTCACTTTCTTCTTCCGCGTCAAAAACATCATCGGAGCTAAGCGGCATCCAGGCCCATACTTCATCCATGGCATGAGCGGCCAGTGCGGGTGCATAAATAAAAGCTCCGTCCTTTTTTCCGTACTGTTCCCATCTTCCGGCAGACAGATCCCCGCTTTTCAAAATCAGGAAACAATATTGTTCACTTTTGGGAAAATCCCCGTCTTTAAACGATTTCAAGCCATCGAACCGAACCGAGTAAACATTATCTCCCGGGACACCGAAATTAATACAATCCATATCCTCTTCTTCCAGGCAGTTGGACGGATTATATCGGTCCAGCGAATGCCACCTTGCAACCTCCTCGGAAGGAACCGAATCTCCTGTCCCTCGGACGAATTTTCCCGATGTTGTTTTTTTATTCTTATAGCCACTATAATCGGCAGGATTCCATTCTCCGCCGGTGTAACGACCGTCTTTTAATTCCAACAGACAGAATTCTCCGTACTGCGGCATATCCTTCGGTTCAATATTGTGAAATTCATTAAAAGACAAGGTTAAATCCCTGTAATTGCACTTGAACATATCAAACTCCTTTTTACATGACTCCTGCTACCAGGACAATCTCATAATACAGATAATCTCCTGTATAGGCACTTTCTGTTTCATTCGGCTTTCTGTCATACAGCCGAAAGCCAACCGACACATAATTCTTGGGTGCGGCCAGATTACTGTTCTTTTATCCTGCGAACAGCTTCTTCCAGCTGCCTGTGTCCGTATCCCTGTCTCTTATATTTTTCCCTGATTCCGTATTCCCGCACTTCGTAATCAGTAAATATTTTGGGGAAAAGATCCTCTTCTACTTTCGTATCCACACCACAGTCTCGACGTACATGTAGCTGAGCAACACCTTACCACCATATTCAGCGTCATAATCTATGCGGAATTTAAATCCGATTCGCTTCAGGATGCCTTCAGTCCGAATCATTTTGGGATTCGCATAAACATGTGTTGATTATCTTCTCCGGCCAAACGGGCTCCGTTTTTTATCATCACCTTTTGGGACGCAATATTATCCTTATTGACTCGCAGATATATTTCATCCTCGGGGATAATGCTCTTTGCGATTTGAACCGTAAGTCTTAAGCCTTCTGTTCCGTAGCCTTTGCCGCGAAAACCTTTCAAAATACTGTAACCTATATGGCCCGCACCGGTTCGAAGCGCCTCTGTAAGATAATGTCTGATCCTGAACTCTCCGACCAAATGTCCCTCATCCCACAGATAATAATATGTTTCAGGGACAAACCATTCCGGCATATTTACCGGATGTTCATATGAAATCAATGTCGGAAGTACATTTTCCAGATACTCATCATAAGAGACACCATGATTTGGATTTGTTAATCCATTCTCGTCCGAGGGTAAAGCAGTCGTGTATTCCCATTGAGCAAATGCATCCTGTGTGTTGATTTTTCGCAGCTCCATACTATCTTCATCCTTATCTCTTTTCTTTCTATAAATCTGTTAGATCTATATGTTTGCAAGTACTTCCCATCTGCCATTGCGTTTACCGTTCTCTCTGCGGATCAGTCCTTTTTCCTGCATCTCGACAGTTCGTCTTTTGATCGTCCTTTCGGATTTTCCCGTAAGCTACGCTATTTTCTTTTGCGTTGCTGATGGCTCTGACTGCAACACTTTTAATATTGCCATCTCCTCAAGCGTCATTTTCATAGTGTCATTTTGGCTCTTTGAATCCGGCGCTTTGGCACTTTGAATTTCACTTTGTTCCTTGTAATCCACATGAACAAATCTATTCTTTAATTCATTCTGATACCCCATCAGAAGGTTTTCGAAAAATCGCTCCAGATATATTGTAGTAGCGCTGATTCCCTTACCTAGATCATTATAATTGGCTCTGGCAAGCGAGTTTCTGAAATACCGGGAATTCTCTGCGAATATTTCATTGTTTACTGAGAAGCCGAATGTTTTCTTCAAGATCCATCTGCCATTTTTCATGATCATTCCGTGGCATCTGCAGTCACCTCTGTTCTGTTCTTGGTCCTATGATACTCCTCCATATCAACATCAAGAGTAATTTCTTTCGACCGGGTGTTGCTCATTTTCTGCAAA
>DFFN01000052.1 GCA_002369525.1 Lachnoclostridium sp. UBA3775
ACCTTCCAGAACCGGTTCTGCGGATGACCGTAAAAGAATCCGTTTTCTCTCGATTTAACGGAAGGGAAGCTTCCAAGAATCAGGATTTCCGAATTTTTGTCATATAACGGCGGTATAGGGTGTATGATCATTTTCTGTCTGCACCTCGCTTCTTTGATAAGTCCGTTTTTTTGCATAACCCTCTCTGAGCCTCTGTATACATTATTCCGGGCGAAAGCAAATCAACCTAAAGTATGCGTCAAAATCTTTTTCTTTATAATCCCTATGAATTAATTTTCTCAAACCTTTTATACTCTTTTCCATCCCTTATCACAGTTTCATTCCACATTTCGCAAGGTCTGACCCACACTCCTCTTTCACCGTAAAGGGCCCTATATACGACCATCGGTTCAAGAGTTTCGGAATGTCTTGCAATTTCAAGCACTTCATACTCATTGCCCTTAAAATGACGGTATCTACCGGGGAGTATGCTCTGTTTTGCTTCTTCAAATGTCATATTATCCTGTCCTTTACTGTCCTTTCTTTAGATGGACCTTTCATCATAAATCGCCGGGGGTACAGCCTATTGTATTCTGATTTGTTAACTATAACATTTTCTTTGTTAATTATCAACCATTTTATTTCCCGGGCGGACTCCATGGTTTTGGAGTAAGCAATGTTGTTTTTCCGATACCTTCAAAATATTCCTTGATTCCAAAAGCCACTTCCCAACCTTTTATGTATCCTTCCATGATTCCATATCTTCTTGTGGCATCTGCAAATCGTTGTCGAAAAAAACAAAAATGGACATCTTTTGAACATCTGCGCAAAAATCCCCGCAAGCCCTTATTTTACAAGGTTAGCGGGGATCAGTTACTATCAGGGTTTTGTTTAAAACGATTTTTTTACTCCGAATACTCGAATTTATTCAGTTTATTTCCGAACATAAGGCACATCAGCACTCCTGCGATTCCGAGCAGAAAAAGCATAAGTGCTGCCCCGGAGCCCTTTCCGCTTCCGAAAAGCAGCTTCAGAACTTTATTTTCCCGTAACATCAGCGGCTCGCACAGATTATCTACCATAAAGCCACCGAATGCAAGCCCGATGGGAATGGTAAAAAACTGGAACGTGTTCCTGCAGGCATATACCCTTCCCTGCAGATTTTCGGGTATGGTATTTTTCATTATCACGTTCTGATTCGTGCTCATCACCGGTACAAATATCCATCCCAGTGCCTGTGCAATACACCAGATTACCGGGTTTCTCGACAGTGCCAGCAGGAAATTCTCCGTTCCGAGCGAAAAAAGCATGCTTAAATATATAACACGCACCCTATTTTTGGGTTTTGGCATATTTGTTGCAATCAGGCTTCCGGCTACCATTGCTATTCCCGAACACGAAGAGACAATGCTGTATACAGAATGTCCACCTCTGGCATTCGGAATAATATAGGCCGGAAGTACCGCATTAAATGCAGATGAAATGAAATTGACTCCGGACATAAACAAAATCACATATAATATCATTGGATTGTGCTTAAGATACCTGAGTCCCTCTTCTGCCATCTTAAGTACTCCGTCTTTATTGTTCCGATCCTCTTCTGTCTTCGGAATCCTGATAAAAAAAGCCAGAGCAACAAAAGCAGCGCCGAAAGAAAGCAGATCGACACTTATTGCTGCAGGAAGTCCGCCGAATCCGTACAAAGCGCCTGCGATCACAGGGTTTCCGATTGACACCAAAGATCTTGACAGCGATTGCAGACCCTCGGTCTTCTGATAATATTTCTTTGGTATTATCTTAAAATATGCGACCTCGGATGCCGGTTGCTGAACAGTATTCATCAGCCCTGAAATAAGGTTTATAAGATATAAATGCCAGACACTGAGACAATCGCATTTAAAAAGTATCAGTACCGTTGCCGTAGAAAAAGCGGCAAGCGCATCACAGACAAGCATCGTTTTCTTCTTGTCAAACTTATCAGAGACAGCACCGGCAAATATACTCATTACTACATACGGCGCATAGGTACAGATCGTAAGCGCTGCCGTACTGAGCGCCGATCCGGTCTTGTCATAAAGCCACAGCGAAAGCGCAAATGCTGTTATCGCACTCCCCAGCTGAGACAGGCTCTGCGTAATCCACAAGACATAAAAATCGCGCAGAGACTCTGATTTTTTCTTATAATTCATTTCTTTGCTCCTTAATCTTTATTACTTTGATAAGAGCAAAGCCGGAGGATCGATCATTGCTGCAACCACACCATTCTTAAACCATTTCGGCATATCTGTCTCGGGCACATCACATAATTTACTGACAGGCTTCGATTTATGAGTCTTACCTTCCGTCTTGCCGTAACCGATTGCTATAACACAGACTATCACATCGCCGGAAGATATATCTACACTGCATTTGCCCTTGGCATATGTCCCGCCTACCCAGCAGGTATTAAGTCCCATCATCTGTGCCTCAAGCACCAGTTTCTGTCCGAAGTAACCGCCTAGTTCTTCATGATCAGCCAATTTCTTATTTCCTACAATAGCAATATAATTTCTGACATTAGTAAACTTTCCATAATGTTCATACCATATCCCCCTTCGTAATCATTTAAATCCAGCTGTAATCACCGCCTGTAATTGCAAGACTTAAAAGTGAGTCATACTTCTCCACATTCTCTCCTTCAACAAGTTCTATCAGTTTTGCGCTCGGGGCCACCTCCTGCATTACTTCATCAGGTCCGATCTCCATCTCCGGCTCCTCCCCGCAATATGGGCAGACAATAGCCGGTGCTACCTTGACATCAAGAAACCTGTTGCCGCATTCCCTGCATTCATAAAATCCGCATCGTTTGGTTCCGTCAGGTACATAATACATAGTAAATCTCCTTTAGCATCTTATAAATCATTCCGTCATCTTTCAAAAAAGATTTGTCATAACTCATTGCTGTATCCTCCTCGCGTCCTGAAAGACATCCCTATTATAGCATATTTTTTAAGTCCTGAGCGAATTATATTGCCCATTCATCAAATTTTTTTCCCACGTTTGAAATTGCAAGAATTTTTCATCTTCATCCGGTCAAGCACTATGATTGCATTTTCGTCAAAGCCTTCCCTGATGTCATCAAACACCGACTCATCCTTTATTTGCGATGTTCCTGCCACATATGAGACAATGTTTAGCTCAAAATAAATCTGAGCCTTGCTCTCTGTGTTGAGTGCAAGGCTCATTTTATTCCAAAAGGGTATTTCCTCACCAGTTTTCATACCGCTGCCCCGTGTGAAGCTCTGCCATTTTCTGCATTTGTGCATCGGTCAGCTCAAAGTCAAAGATACTGTAATTCTCAAGGATATGGTCCGGATTCTGTGAACCCGGTATCGTAATATATCCTGCCTGCAAATGCCAGCGAAGTATCACCTGTGCCGGGGTCTTGCCGTGAGCCTCGGCAATATCCATGATAGTATCATTACCGAATAAGTCCTGCGTATGCCCTCTGCCGCCGAACGGATACCACGATTCTACCACCGTACCGTATTTTGCAACATCTTTTTGAAACTCCGTGTTCTGATAAAACGGATGATTTTCATTCTGTACCACAGCAGGCTTGATTTCTCCGCCGGATGTGACACGCTCATATTCGGCAAGGGTATAATAATTTGAAATGCCGATTGACCGCAGCTTGCCGTCTTTTACCCCCTGGCACAAAGCTTTATAGACTTCAGTATCATTGCTGCCTGATTGATGTA
>DFFN01000117.1 GCA_002369525.1 Lachnoclostridium sp. UBA3775
TTATTTACTTTCATTTCAGGATCATGGGCAACAATCACTCTTCCGGAATTCTGTTTCTCGGCATTAGTGGGAACAAGCATCTCGTAGGTCGGCTCCAAAGCTGTTGACTCCGCCACTTTCTGCCAGAATAACTGCTCATATCCCTTGTATACTAAGGTATCTCCATCCCTTTTTTCCTTAAGGCCATATCCGGTTTTATCGTCTTCCGTTACTTTAAACACAGTACCGGCCGGCAGGTTAGGCACATAGACGGAATATCCCGCAGGTATTTTTGAAATTGCACCGTTGGGCGAAGTGATGAATATGATATCATCGGTAAAAAGATTATAATCCTCAATGTTCTTGACATGTTCAGGCTTAGCATTATATGCTTCCACGATGTCATCGTCTTCTTCATCTTCGCTGGTAAGCGCAACTATTGCCTTGATGGCTTCCGTGTCATAATCCAGCTCGCTTGGAACAAATGTGTCTTTTACGCTGTCATAAATACACATCTTTCCGTTCGGAGCAATCACATAGTACTTATACAGGTTTGCCCTGGGGATTTTATCCTCC
The DNA here is from genome assembly GCA_002369525.1 of Lachnoclostridium sp. UBA3775. GTDB lineage: Bacteria > Bacillota > Clostridia > Lachnospirales > Lachnospiraceae > UBA3775. The sequence goes on from DFFN01000117.1 coordinate 556, forward strand.
GCAACCTCGTAAGGTGAGACACTCAGACGGAAATTAAACGTTCCCGGGTCATATTTATTCTCATAAAGGAACTGATCGATACGTTCCTCTATCTGCTCATCGCTTTCATCAGGATACTCATTCTTAAATTCCTGACGCTTCTGCTCGACATCATATGCCGAATAATATGTCATTTCCTCATCGTTTTCATCGTAGAGGACCTTCGTATATTTAAGCGTTCTTATCGCATCTTCATTAACTACATTTTCAAACGAAATAATAGGCCTGTTTACAACCGATACGATATCGGAAGAATAATTAAGAAATCCGATAAACTGGGTTCCCTCTACAGCTTCGCCGTTTATTTTTACTTCTCCGTATACTGCCGGATCCACGGCACACTCTACTATTCTGTACTCGATAGCCTCATCAGGGAAGGCTATTTCAGCACTTTTTGTAGGATTTAGGAAGTATACATTGCTGTAGTATTGACCTTCAATATCGGGATCACCCCCCGGAGGCACATATTTTTCCGCAAAATTCACCGGCTGATTGGAATTCTGATATGAAACTCCGAAATGTTCGTCAGTCTGTCCAAGCAGATACTCGGTTACTACGATCTCTCCATTTTCCATTTTAGGAGTACCATCTTCATTCAACTCAGGTATATAATAATATATCTGGAAAGGATATTCCATAAATTCCTGATCAATATTGTCGGCACCGGCACCGGTTATCTGCTTTTTCACCGAAACGTGGCCCGGAGTAACCGAAGCAATATTGAATCTCATGTAAAGATTGGAAGCTCCGGCACCTCTTTCCATGTAGAAAACCCTCATGGTATGCTCGGAATAATCTTTAAAAATATTCTCTCCATCGGCAAAATACTGTGAAAGATACTCATTTACCTCGGTATCGCTTGCCTCGGGATTACGGCTTCTGTAATTACTCTCAAAAATTGCACGGAGGTTTGTATGAATCATAGTTTTCTCATTGTGCACTGAAGTGGTACCATTATCATATATTACTTCACCTGTTCTGAAGTTTATCTTGCCTTCTATTGCGGAATGCACGCCTCCAAGATCAAGTACCAGCTCATTATCAACGTAAAGCCAGAAATCATCATCGCCCCTAAATTCAAAGATTATGTCGTGTTCCCATGAATCAAGTCCGCTGACAGTCTGCGTAAATGATGCTTCCATCTCCATTCCAAAATAAGCATTGGCATATCCCGATCCGTCTTTAGTCTGTACCTTATGCAGTTTTTCATATTTTCTGGGATCAGTATCCGGCAGTTTTCCTACATCCGTACGATTGGGATCTGTGAGTGCACCATACAGATTTTCCATATTGTTTTTTGTGGTATATACTCCGCCCTTTATAATGTCATACGGTAAAAACTGTCCATGCTGAAGAGATGACTTTTTATTTGCCTCAATGGATCCAAGCTCCTTGTAAACCGTGAAATCGCGGAACTGTAACTCATTTCCGTCCTTATCGGTATAGGCATAGGTAGGTTTAAGCCCAAAATCCGTACCATCTGCATTGTATTCACAAAGGGTAGCAAAAGTCTGGCAGCTGTCAAATTCAAAATAACCGCTGGAATTATAAACACTTTCGGTAAACAGATGATTTACAAATACCGCATCTGAATACAGAGTAGAAAAGCTCTTGTCATTCTGACCAGTATTTTCTGAACCGATCACAACAGGATAATCGTCAACAAGATTTGTTGAAAGGAGCCCCATCTTCCTGGTGGCAGAGCCGCCAAAATAATTGCTGGTTACATCAGAATCAGCAGCGCCAAATTTTCCGCTCTGTCCAAAGTCAATCATCTTCATGGTAATTCCATGAGTATTGTTATCCACTGTCCTTACTTCATGGAGCGTTCCTTCTATATTAAGTTCGTCCAGAGTAGCAAAATAGAACGGCAGCGCAACCGCCTGAGAGCAGGGTACCAGCTTAGTCTTATCTTCATTCGGCTTAAAGCTTACATAAGCATACTTAGGATCGTCCCAGGAAATAATATTTGAATAGAACTCACCGTTACTGCGTCCGGGCAGATTTATGCCTATTGTATGGTCGGAAAGCACTTCGTCGTCGGTAAACTGAGGAACCAGATATTTTTCGGAATAGGGATTATAAAGCTCATAATACCCATTCGGCTTTTTGGTAACTTCATCGACATATTCGGTAAACTCCCATTCAAGCGAACCTGTACCATCGCCCAGCCACAGGATTTTACCGCCGCTTGCATAGCAGGGATAAAGAGAGCCGTCATAGTCTACAGCATAGATATCATATTTAAGATCCTGTTCATTCCAAACACGTGTATAAACGATTACCTTCTGTTTATCCTGTACTTCCGAAATTGACACTCTGCTTGCGGAATAGGTGATCAGATCGTCATCATCCATGTTTCCGTAATCGGCAAAATCAAGCCAGGTGTTTTCATCGGTACTGCTTGCGGTCATGCCAAATGTCCCGGCATCACTTTCGCTTGCTCCGGGAATGTAGGTGACGTATGAATTACCTGCTACCAGCTGAATTTTTCCGGCATGGGCACCTGTTCCGGGCACAACCTTATACTCGGTAGCTTCCAATGAATCAGCAGTTGTGGTCAGCGAACCGTTATCGGTGCGCAGATATACCTTTCCGTCATCCGTAACTGCCGAAAGGGTATATTTGTCATCGCCTGCCTCATGGAAGGTCCACCTGGAGATTTCATTATCCTGGTCAACATAGAAAGGCTTGCCGTCATTGTGATTTGAACGGATAACCAGCTTTATAAGGGAATGGGGCGCGCCCTGTGCCATCAGGGCATTTGCGGTTGCTGAATTTCCGGAATGATGCATAAGACCATAGGTTTTGCCATTGAGGCCCAGTAAATCATTAGAAACAATCGGAATAGTCAAAAAAGCTATGTTGGGATCACTGCCGTTTTGGTATCCAACCACAGAATCTACCATGCCGTTCTTATTGTCAGCAACCCAATAATACTCTCCCGCCGACACTTTAACTTTATTGGTTCCGGCAGTATTATAAAGTTTAAACGAAGTCTTCTCATTTTCATCCGTGGTTAAGCCGAGGGCAGCTCGTTTTAGATCTTTGTCGCCAAAATTATTTGTACTGCTTCCGGGAATGCTTATTAAGTATTTTCTTTGTTCTTCATCCCCATTTACATCCACAAAATATATATAGTATTCATTTTCTGCATTTTCATTTTTTTCAAAATACATCTTTACGGCATTATTCGGTATTTGGCTTCCTATCGCCGTCAGTCTAACACCTGTTCTTCCGTTCTGACCTGAAACATTATATGAAGTTCCTGTAAAGTGATAAGGGCCTCTGCTTTCATTAGCCGTAAACGAAATTGAAGTGTAAAATCCGTCTGCTCCCTGTTCATCCAAAAAATCGAAAAAGCTGCTTGCTTCTCCGATAGCATCTCCCACTATCTCATACACACTAAACCCATCCGCTTTAAAGCACACTTTCCCCTCATGAACCTCTACATCCTCAACCTTCTCCCTTGTGCCGTCGTCTTTGACATGCCAAAGCTCAAGGTTTTCGGACACACTGATTCTGGGGTCGTTGATGGTTACGGTGATGGGGTAGTTTTCGATGGGCTGGAATTCGGCGCTGTCTGCCAGATTGCTTTCGTTGATAGTGATGTCATAGGCGGCGATCACGCCGTTTTCGGGCATACTTCCGTCAAGAGCCGCTGTTTTCAGGCGCCCCGTCTCAACATAATCATCCGTCACATCGACGGCATTTGCTTCTGCACTGCAAGGCATCAGGCCGTCAAGTGTTACAGACTTATTCAGATCTCCTTCATCGGGATAAACTTCAAGACTTTTGAACTGATAAACGATTTCCTCGTCATAATCCGCATCTCCTGCGGTTGCCACTGCATTTCTGTCCGCAACGGCGGTAGTTCTTGGAATATTGGAGAAATAAGCCATGGGTATAAGCACCCCAAAAAGCATGGCGATGATCATTACCATGCTGAGAACCCGGCTAAGTTTTGTATTTCTAACGTTCATTTCCCCTAACAAACGCCCCTTCCGCGTATGTCAAACCATATTTTTTCGGTTAAGCCAAAAAACTCCATATTCATTATATTCCCATAATTATTACAATACTATCACAAATTTGCAAAAATATCAATCATTTACTACCTTTTTACTATATTTTTATAGCATTCGGGCCTTCTGTCCCTGAAAAGACCCCATTCAAGCCTGGCCTTGCGGATGCTTTCAAGGTCATATTCTGAAATCAGTATCGCATCACCGCTTCTTCCTGCTTCGGCAACCACCGCTCCCGTTTCGTCAGTCATGAAGCTTGTCCCGTAGAAGCAAAGCGAGGAGCTCTGGTTTGAGTTTTCGGGGCAGGGAACAACGGTTTCCGTGCCGTAACGGTTTGCCGCGATGACGGGCACAATGTTCGCTGCGGCATGGCCCTGCATGGTCCTTTGCCAGTGCCTGCTGCTGTCCACCTCAAGTATCGGCTCGCTGCCGATCGCCGTGGGATAAAAAATCAGGTCGGCGCCGTCAAGCGCAAGACATCTGGCAGTTTCGGGGAACCACTGGTCCCAGCATATGCCGGCTCCTATGCGGCCGAATTTTGTATCAAAAACCTTAAATCCGGTGTTGCCGGGAGTAAAGTAGAACTTTTCCTGGTAAAAATGATCGTCGGGAATGTGGGTTTTACGGTAAACGCCCAGGTTTTTTCCGTCGGCATCAATGACCGCCAGGGAATTGTACAGCACATTCCCGTCGCGCTCATAAAAGCTTACAAGCACAACTGCCCCCTTGCTTTTTGCAAGCTCCGAAAAGGTCTTTACCGCAAGGTTTTCTTCGGTTTTTTCAGCAAAATCATAGTACTCGTAGCGCCTTTCCTGGCAGAAATACTGTCTTTCAAAAAGCTCGGGCAAGAGAACAATGTTCGCCCCCATGTCGGCTGCTTTTCCTGCCATCTCGGCAGCCTTATTTATGTTTCTTGTTCTGTCATTTGTACAATCCATCTGAATGGCACAGGCTTTTACTGTCATGTTACCGCTCGCTTTCGTTTATATATGTCTGTATTCGTTGATCTCACTGCGGCAGCTGCATCGTGATGCAGTGGATGTTTCCTCCGCCCTGGAGTATTGCCATGGCAGGAACCGGAACCACCTTTCTGTTTCCGGCAACGCCCTCAAGGATCCCGATTGCCCTTCTGTCGCTCTCCTCATTTTCACCGCCGAAAACCGGAACTAAGATCGAACTGTTGGTAAAAAAGAAATTTACATAGCTGGCGGCCAGCCTTTCACCGACCTCGCGCATGTCTTCTCCTGTTTCGAATTCATAGCCTGAAAGAAGCTTTTCGTCGACAAGTATTGGATGATCCGGTATCGGAAGCTTTGTAACCTTAATTTTCCTGCCCAGTGCATCGGTCTCATTTTCAAGGTAATCAAGGCTTGCCTTTGAAAGCGCGTACTGGGGATCGTTTTTATCGTCAGTCCATGCGAGCACCACATGCGCAGGCGAAACGAAGGCGCAGACATTGTCGACATGCTCGTCCGTCTCGTCGTTATATATCCCCCTTGGCAGCCAGAGAACCTTTTGTCCGCCCAGATACTTTTTTAAATTTTCTTCAATCTCAGCCTTGTCAAGCCCGGGATTTCTTCCGGGAGACAGCAGGCAGCTTTCGGTTACCATTATCGTTCCTTCGCCGTCGGTGTGTACCGAACCGCCTTCAAGTATGAAGTTTCCGGCATCATAGCAGTCAAGCGACAGTTCTTTACAGACCTTCTGCGCCAGCTCATTATCCTTCTTCCAGTCGGCATAGAGCCCGTTATACTCACCGCCCCAGGCATTAAAGCCGAAGTCGATGCCTCTCACCGTCCTGCCGTCTGTGACAAAGACGGGGCATACATCCCTTGCCCAGGAGTCATCGGTTTCAAAGCTTAGAAGCGAAATATTGTCTCCTGTCCCGCCTTCTGCTTTAAGATAAGCCAGAGCTTCCTCTTCATGCTCTTTACCGACTGTCACATATGCCTGTTCATCCCGGGCAATTGCGTGTATCACAGCCGAAAAGGCCACGCATGCAGCCCTTCTGTCTGTGCCGAAGCTACCCGGTCTGTGCGGCCAGATAACAAACGATGCCCTGTGTTTTTCATATTCCGCAGGCATATGAAAGCCGTCTGCAGAGGGTGATCCGTTTAATATTTTCAATTTATCCTCCGTTTGTCCGCCGATCCTGCCATCAGGCTACGACAGCCTGTTTTTAAAGTCCTCATAGCCGAAACGTTTAACGATCTCCAGGCTTTTGTCCTCATGCAGCACATCGATGTCCGGCAAAGGCATGCCGTTAAACGTATTGTTCTTTACCATGGAATAGA
>DFFN01000022.1 GCA_002369525.1 Lachnoclostridium sp. UBA3775
GTAGATATGGCTCATATCGCAGGTCTTGTCGCAGCAGGACTTCATGAGTCACCCATTCCTTATGCTCATGTTACCACAACCACAACCCACAAGACCTTAAGAGGACCGAGAGGCGGTATGATCCTTTCTACTCAGGCTTTTGCGGATGAGCATAAGTTCAACAGAAGCGTATTCCCCGGAATCCAGGGCGGACCTTTAATGCATGTTATCGCAGCAAAGGCTGTTTGCTTCAAGGAGGCTCTTGATCCTTCATTTAAGGTATATGCACAGAATATCATTGACAACTGCCAGGCACTCTGCAAAGGTCTTATGAGCCGCGGTATCGACATTGTTTCCGGCGGAACAGACAACCACCTTATGCTTGTTGACTTAAGAAGTGTCGGCCTTACCGGTAAAGTTGCGGAGAAGCTTCTTGATGCAGTACATATCACCTGCAACAAGAACACCATTCCCAACGATCCCGAGAAGCCCTTCGTTACTTCGGGCCTTCGTCTCGGTACGGCTGCTGCCACAAGCCGCGGCATGAACACCGCAGATATGGATAAGATCGCAGAGGCTATTGCACTTGTTCTTAAGAATCCGGAAAGCGAGGAGAAGGCGGAAGAGGCTAAGGCTATCGTTAAGTCGCTTACCGATAAGTATCCTCTCTATGAATAATATGAAAAAAAAGAAAACCATGATCCTGGCGCTCTGCCTGCTTGTGCTTACGGGCATGCTTGCGGGTTGCGGGAGGCATGTAAAGACCGCCACAACATATTACAGTATGGTTACGGCTTACCCCAATTATAATTTTTACAGGCTTGAGAAAGACGGTAATTTTTATAATAACAGGGGAATGAAGGGTACCTACGAGATAAAGAATAAAACCGTTACTTTTAAGGACGAGGCCGGAGGAATATCCGAGGGATACCTTGACGGCGATTATCTTTTCTATTTTGCCTACGATAAGGGTAAGGAAAAGATTCCCGACGGAAACCTTTTTAATGCCAAGGTTAACGATACGCACAGCAACATCAGCTTCAAGGATGACGGAAGCTTCAGTGTTCTTGTAAAAGAGGCAGATCCTACCGAAGCAAATGCCTGGAAGGGAAGTTATGTCCGCGAAGGCAACATAATCACCTGTACCGTGAAAATGAAGAACGGCGGCGACTTTACTCAGGTTTACGGTGTAAGAGACGGCCTTTTATATAATGCATACTGCAGCGACGACTCTCTCTTTGATTCCGATGTGATCGCGACCATTGAAGAAGCGGAGAAAAAGGCCAGGGACCAGGAATCAGGCATGCTCGGAGTCGTACTTATCGTATCCATAATGCTTGCGGTTCTTGCTTTGATAGTCTTCATCATCATATATTCTCAGAAAAAGAAGCAGAAGGAAAATGAAGACAGAGTAAAAAATAAATAAATCAATAATGCCCGTTATCTGACGGGCATTGTTTTTAAGGAAAGATGGGAAAAAGTTTATTTATTGCGGAAAAACCGAGTGTGGCAAGGGAATTTGCCAAGGCTTTGAAGATGGGCGACAACGGTAAGGGCTACATCGAAAACGATGCATATGTCGTTACCTGGTGCTTCGGCCATCTTGTGACCATGAGCTATCCAGAGGCCTATGATCCGGCTCTGAAAAAATGGTCGGTAAACACCCTGCCTTTTTTGCCTAAGGAGTACAAATATGAGGTTATCGAAAGCGCAGCGGATCAGTTTAAAACGGTGAAACAGCTCCTTAACCGTGAGGACGTGGACAAAATTTATGTCTGCACAGACTCGGGACGTGAAGGCGAGTATATCTACAGGCTTGTTGACAGGATGGCAAAGGTGCCGGACACAAAGGAAAAGAGAAGAGTATGGATAGATTCCCAGACCGAAGAGGAGATACTCAGAGGAATCCGTGAGGCCAAACTTCTTTCCGAATATGACGATCTTGCAGATGCAGCATATCTGCGCGCAAAGGAAGATTACCTGATGGGCATTAATTTTTCAAGAGCCCTTTCCCTGAAATACGGTTATACCCTTCAGAACGCCATGAAAAAGGATAAATACAGCGCCATTGCCGTAGGCCGTGTGATGACCTGTGTGCTCGGAATGGTTGTGAGGCGCGAACGGGAGATAAGAAGTTTTGTGAAAACCCCGTATTACAGAGTCCTTGCGGGTTTCGGTGAGGATATAAGGTTTGACGGAGAGTTCAGAGCCGTTAAGGGCTCCGATTATTTTGAGTCTCCTCTTTTATATAAGGAAAACGGTTTCTATAAGCTTCCGGATGCAAGGGACCTTATAAGAAAAAGCGGTCAGGAGATCGACGATTCAAATCTTCCCGTTGAAGCACCGAAGGATATAAAGGGCAAATACAGTGAGGAGCATCCGGCGGAAAATATTTCGGGAACCATAGATTCCATAGAAAGAAAGAGCGAAAAAAAGAATCCGCCTCTCTTGTTCAACCTTGCCGAGCTTCAGAATGAATGCTCAAAAATATTTAAGATCTCGCCCGATGATACGCTGAAATATACGCAGGAGCTTTACGAAAAACAACTGGTGACCTATCCGAGAACCGATGCGAGAGTGCTTTCTACAGCTGTAGCAAAGGAGATACATAAAAATATCGGAGGGCTTACGAGGCTTGACAGATATAAGGGCTTTTGCGAAAACATACTGAACAACGGATTACATACAGGGATCGCAAAAACCAAATATGTCAATGATTCACAGATAACCGATCACTATGCGATCATACCGACCGGTCAGGGCTTCGGTGCGCTGGGAAGTCTTTCGGGCGTTGCACAGGGCATTTACGACAGGATAGTAAGGAGATTTCTCAGTATCTTTTATCCCCCGGCGGTATACCAGAAGATCTCAATTGTTATGCAGCTTGAAAAGGAAAAATTCTTTGCAAATTTCAAGGCACTAAAGGATCCCGGATATCTTGCCGTTACAGGATACGATAAAAACGCGAAAAAAGACAGCGAGGATAAGGAAGATAAGGACGGTGACGAGGCTGAGGAAGTGCTTGACGAAAGCAAGATCGAGCTTCTCGCGGCTCTGAAAAAGGGCAGTGTGCTTCCCGTCAGGAATTTTACGGTTAAGGCAGGCGAAACCGCTCCTCCTTCCCGGTACAATTCCGGTTCGCTGATACTTGCAATGGAAAATGCGGGTAAATTTATTGAAGACGAAGAACTGAGGGCGCAGATAAAGGGAAGCGGAATCGGTACTTCGGCAACAAGAGCCGAAATCCTTAAGAAGCTTGTCACAAAAGAGTATCTCAGGCTTAACAGCAAAACCCAGATAATCACGCCGACTCTGCTCGGAGAAATGATCTTTGAGGTAGTTGCCGCATCGATTAAGTCATTGCTGAACGCAGAGCTTACGGCAAGCTGGGAAAAAGGGCTTACGCAGGTGGCGGACGGAAGCATAACGGCCGACGAATATATGCAGAAGCTCGAGGGCTATGTCAGCAAATGGACGGAATATGTCAAACAAAGCAATTATTCGGCTTATCTTAACCGGAGCTTTGCTTCCATTTCCGCTTATTATAAAAAATAGGTAAAAGTAAAAGGCAAGAAAAATGGAAGAAAAGTATTACAGAACCAGCTGTCTGGTTGATTACGGCGTGATCAGGCAGAATTTCGTGAATCTGAAGGCGCTTCTGCCCGAAAAAGTGATGGCGCTTGCTGTCATAAAAGCAAATGCATACGGTCACGGAGCAGTTTATGCGGCTAAGGCTTTGGAAGATGTCGCGGATTATTTCGGAGTTGCGACCATAGATGAGGCTTTGGAGATACGCGGAATATCCTCAAAGAAAATCCTTGTGCTCGGATATGTTGCCCATTCGGATTATCCCGCGGTTGTGAGGCATGACATTATTCCTGCGATATATTCCCATGCGGACGCACTTGCGCTTGATAAGGCTGCGGCAGAAGAAGGAAAGGCAGCCACCGTTCATCTTGCTGTTGATACCGGAATGAGCAGAATCGGTTTTCAGTGTACGGCGGAAGATGCAAAAGAAGCAAAAAAAATCTTTTCTTTAAAAAATATATATGTTGAGGGCGCATTCTCGCATTTCTCAAAAGCCGACGAGACCGACAAGAGCTTTACAAAAAAGCAGGCCGCGGCCTTTGATTCCTTCTTTGAAATGCTCGGTGAGGAAATAAAAGTAAAGCATCTTGCCAATTCTGCCGGAACCATCGATTTTGACGAATACCGTTACGATATGTGCCGCGAGGGAATTTCGATGTACGGTTACATGCCGAGCGACGAGGTTGATAAAAGCAGGGTAAGCCTTAAGCCTGCGCTTGAATGGCATTCGCATGTCACACATGTAAAATATCTTGAACCAGGCAGGATCATAAGCTACGGCGGGACCTTTACCGTTAAGGGAAAAATGAAGGTGGCGACAGTCAGCATAGGCTATGCCGACGGTTATCCGAGGCTTCTTTCGAACAAGGGCAGGGTCATAATAAACGGAGAATATGCACCGATACTCGGAAGGGTCTGCATGGACCAGATGATGGTTGACGTAAGCAGCATTGAAGATGTAAAACCCGAGGATGATGTGATACTTCTTGGAACCTCTGGAGATAAAAAAATAGATGCCGACGATATTGCCGGATTGACAAATACCATAAGCTATGAGGTGCTCTGCGATATAGGCGAAAGGGTGCCGAGAATAAAAAAATAAAATATCCTTTGACAAGACAGGGATTATACTCTATAATTATTTAGTTGAAATATGCTTATTAAATCGGAACGGAGCATAATATGATTAGAAGTATGACAGGCTTCGGTCGCGCTGAGACCAACGAGGAAGGCAGAAAAATAACGGTTGAAATGAAATCGGTCAATCATCGTTACTGCGAGATTTCCACGAAAATGCCTAAAAAACTGAATTTTTACGATTCTGCCGTCAGACAGCTTGTTAAGAAATATGTTGTCAGAGGAAAGGTTGACATTTATATTTCGCTTCAGGACGAATCGGATTCGGGTTCGAACGTGAAATACAGTAAAGCGATAGCCGAGGAATATCTTCAATATTTAAAACAGATATCCGAGGAGCTTTCGGTCCCGTTTGACGTGACCGCCACTTCGCTGGCAAGAATGCCGGAGGTTCTGGTGCTTGAAGAATCGGAGAGCGATCAGGAAAAAACATGGGAACAGCTTGAGAAAACAGTGATCCTTGCCTGTGAAAATCTTTCCGAAATGAGAGCAGTCGAAGGTGAGCACCTTAAGAATGACATAATCTCAAAGCTTGACGGAATGACGGAGCTTATCGATGAGGTTGAAAAGAGAACTCCCGAAATGATGGCGGCCTACCGCAAGAAGCTCAAGGAAAAGCTCGATGAGGTTATAAGCGATACCAACATTTCCGAACAGCTGATCGCAGGAGAGCTGATCATATATTCCGATAAGATATGTGTCGATGAAGAGACAGTAAGGCTTCGCACACATATCAAAAATATGAAAAAGACGCTCGATGCGGCCGATAATGTCGGCAGAAAGCTTGATTTCCTTGCACAGGAAATGAACAGGGAGGCAAATACAACGCTTTCAAAAGCGAATGACATAACAGTTTCGGAGCTTGCAATTAATTTAAAGACTGAAATCGAAAAAATCAGAGAACAGATTCAGAATATTGAGTAGGAGGAATTTAACATGATACATCCGTCTTATACAGATCTTATGAATGCGGTTAACGCAAATGTGGAACCGGGCGAGGAGCCTGTTGTAAATTCAAGATATTCTATCGTGCTTGCCACCGCAAAGCGCGCAAAGCAGCTTATTAACGGTGCGCCTCCGGAAATCCCCGAGGAGGATATCAAGTGCGATAAGCCTCTTTCGATCGCCGTTCAGGAGCTTTATGCAGGAAAGGTTAAGATCCTTACAGGCAATGAAACCGATGAAATTGCAGCGTTTACCGAGGGTACTCTTGACGATATCGAGACCGCAGTCGGCGATATGCAGAAAGATAACGCATTTGCGGAAGATGAGAATGCAGAGGATGAGGAAGCTGACGAGAACATGATCGAGTTTGCCGATGACCTCAGCGATGACGTTGAAGATCTTGTGACAGAAGGCCTTGATGACTAAAAAATCATTTTTGGATAAAACTAAATTCATTTTTGAATTGCTGAAGCTTGTGTTTCTGGTGCTTTTTGTTACGGTTGCGGTGCTTCTTATCATTAAATATGTTTGGCAGACCATAAGGATAGAGGGAGATTCAATGCTTCCGAACTTTAAGGACGGAGACCAGATACTGATTTCGAAGCTCGGAAACCATGACAATTACCGGAGATATGATGTGATCGTTTTCAAACCCTATGACAATGACGATCCGGCGACTGCGGAGGATGAGAGCGAAATGCTTTACATTAAAAGGGTTGTCGGGCTTCCCGGGGAAACCGTGACCATAAACGTGGACGGGAGCATATCTGTGGGAGATGAGGCCGGCAACGTAACCATGCTTACGAATGACAAGTACGGTTCGGGCATGCTTGTGCGCGGCATCAACTGGAATCTTGAGGACAGCAATTATTTTGAGACGGTAAAGCTTGAGGAGGGACAGTATTTTGTCCTCGGCGACAACCGCGACATAAGCCTTGACAGCCGTTCCGCACAGATACAGGCAATCAACAAAGGCTGTATAATAGGTAAATATATATTCGGAATAAGCCCTTTTGGTAAAAAATGAATTTGGGGCTTGATTTTTCTGCGGAAATTTATTACAATAAATAACGGACTTAAAAGCAGCTTTTACTTCTTATCCTGACGGTAAAAGAGAGAGTTGCATTTTAAAAATAAAATTTAGGAGGAAAACCACAATGGCAGTTAAAGTTGCAATTAATGGTTTCGGACGTATTGGACGTCTTGCATTCAGACAGATGT
>DFFN01000157.1:0-2522 GCA_002369525.1 Lachnoclostridium sp. UBA3775
CGACATTGTCTACCCTGTGCATCTGCACGCCAAGTCCCCTGACTATGTTCCTTACCATTGAATTGTAGTAATCGCGTACTTCGGGTTTTTCAAATTTTTCAAAATGCAGGAATGCTCCGAGGCTCAGTTTTTCCCTGTCCGCTACGGACATGCAGCTTGTCTCGTCGATGACCTCCTGCGGAAGGCTTACGTTTACCGTTGTTCCGCTTCCGTACCTGCTGTTTATCCTCATGAAACCGCCCAGTGACGAAACAAAACCGTTCACTATCGCAAGGCCCAGTCCGAGACCGCTTGACTTTCTGCTGCGTCCCGAATCCACCTGATAAAAACGTTCCGAAAGATTTTCAAGCTCTTCGGCTGTCATGCCGATACCCGTGTCGGTAACCTCGATGCAGAGGTTGACGCCGTAGTCCTTCTTCATAGAGTATATACGCACATATACTCCGCCCTCTCTTGTATATTTAAGGCCGTTTGAAATGAGATGGAAAAGTATCTTGCTCAGCTTTGAAATATCCGTCTTCATCACCGCGGGAATGGCCGGGTCGACATCTATGACAAGCTCAAGATTTTCCGGCTTTTCCGGACGGATCTTATTCACAAGGTCGTTAAGTATGGAGGACAGCATATAATCCTCTTCATTCTTAACGATGCTTTTCCTGTCAATTTCGGTAAAATCAAGAATATCGCTGATCTGCTCTGCAGCCCTGTGACCCGCACTGTTTATGGCGAGCAGCTCCTTTTTCATATCCTCATCTTCTGTCTTATCCGCGCAGATGTCGGAAAGGCCGATGATCGCATTTATCGGAGTCCTGATCTCGTGGGAAACATTTGCAAGGAAATCATTAAGCCTGTCGGTTGCCTTGGTAAGCTGCTCTATTTCCTCTCCCGACCTGTCTAAAACCTTGACCCATCTGTCGATGATGAATCTTGCAAGAGCTCCCGTTGCAAAGATCATGGCAAAGTGGAGCATGATCCTTGAAACCATAAGGCTGTCAAAATCCGCATTATTTTTTACCATAAGCAGGATATCATAGGTAAAGGTCAGATAATAAGTTACCTGGCATAGAGTGATCAGGCTCTTTATACCGGTCATGGTGTAAAGTATGATCACGGCTGACATGACGGCTGCAAGATCGAAGGTACTGGTCTCATGGATCCCGTAGAAGAAAAAGGTGCACATCATCAGTATGGAATATACCCACAGCCTTATGTTTTCAGGCAGCCTGTTCTGGATGTGCAATGTCCATGAGAAAAGAACGGCAACGATTATAAGGAATACCGCCCAGTCCTCCCATGACATCAATATCGACTCTCCTATCAGTATGACGGAGAAGACCGTATAAGTTAACAGTAAAGTGAGATGCGATGCTTCAAATAATTCAGTTTTTTCAAGCTTGTTATCCATAGCAGGCCTCCTGTTTTTTGAATTGCTTTTCATTATAACATATATAAAAATTCCTGCATAGATACAAATCCGCAAATACTCATTCAGGGTAAAAAAAACCGGGACCGCTCTTTTTAAGCTCCGGTCCCGGAAAAAATGAGGTATTGTATTTTAATTTTATCTTCTGCCTTTTCTTATCCGCTGTTTTCTGAGGAACATGACTACCGCAGCTCCTACCATGAGTATCGAGAAGAGGATAAGGAATACGAGGGCGATCTTGCCGTCTACATCACCGCCTGCATCCTGTGCATCCTTGATATCACCATGGATGTCAAGCACTGCGATCAGCGCCATCAGGAAAGTAAGGCCGCTTGCGATCAGCGAACCGATAGTGGTTTTGAGTGCAAAGCATGCAATGACAACTATCGACATCAGGATAAACAAAAGACCGTAGCCTTTACCTATGTCAAGCCTCATCTTGTAGCCGCCCATTGAAACCTTCTTGCCTGCCTTGATAAGAGCAAAGCTCTTGCTTTTTCCGTAATCGATCTCGACAAACGGAAGGAACACGGAAATAAAAATCATCAGGCCGCAGAACATACCGCCTATCCATGCGATAAGGAACGGTGTGTCCTTAAGATAATTTGTCTTATCGGCTGTCATTTTACTCCAAAGATCCTTGAAACTTACCGAGCTTCCTCCGCCGAGCTCCGCACCGCACTTTTCACAGTACTGGGTAGAAGCGGGATTTTCGGCTCCGCATGCAGGACAGGTCTTTGTTGCAGGGGGTGCTGCCACATACTTGGGAGCAGGCTGGGGAGCTGCCTGAGGTGCAGACTGAGGTCCCGGTGCTGCATCAACTAATTTTGCGCCACACTTTGTGCAGAACTTTGTGCCGTCTTCAAGCTGGGCACCGCATTTAGTACAAAACATATTTTCCTCCTTATGTCCGTAAAAACTTCTGTTCTCGCAGGGAAACCCCTACTTTATTTAGTATATCAGCCACTTAAATTTCCGTCAAGAAAAAGATGATAAAAAAAGCGGTAACCGTTCAAAACGATTACCGCTAAAAATGCTACGGAGAAGGAGGGATTTGAACCCTCGCGCCGCGTTAACGACCTACACCCTTAGCAGGGGC
>DFFN01000157.1:2577-15716 GCA_002369525.1 Lachnoclostridium sp. UBA3775
GCGCCTCTTCAGCCTCTTGAGTACTTCTCCAGCTGAACCCTGTCAAGACAGATATTCAATTCCTGCGTCGTTTGACGCAATTAGTAGTATATCAAAGGCAGGTGGCTTTGTCAACTAATTTTTTTACACTTCTTCACCACGGTAACAATAAGACAGGATAAAATCACGGCAGCAAAGCATAAAGGCAGGTTTTTTACGGCTGTCATCATCATATAATTACCGATGCTCATGTCCGCAGGATATTTTCCATACCCTGCTATGCTGCATATATGCATTTTTGAAAAATTACCGTACCCTTTATAAAAGAACAAAGCTGCTTTCATTGAAAAAAGCAGGAGGTTGGCGTTTATTGCCAAAATAAAAAGAATAAAAATTCTCCTGAACAGCAGCTCCTTTCCGCCCCTTGCCGAAGTGCTTATCATATCATGGCATTTTAAAATATAGTCAAGCAGGCACATAAGCAGGGAAAGCAGGGCAAAATACAGCGGAATAAACATAAGCCCCGAAGCATAGGAGGACAAAAACCGGGAAAGCCCGTAATCATAGAAAAACTCGGTTTTTCTTCCCTCTTCCCTCATTCTGTCAAAATACCGGCATTTTTCAAGCATTTCCGCGGCTGCGGCATATTTTTCTTTTGCCGCAGAAATCTGCAGATTAACTTCATGAAATTCATCAAAACTTATCCTGCCATATGAATAATCCTCTTCATTTTTCCGCTCACCCGATATTATTTCCCCAAGCTCCCCATATTCTTTTTCCATATAGGCAGTTGTTTCGTCCTGCTCCATGTTTTCAAGTATCTTAATATACTCCCTTATTATTATTTCATTATCCTTTTTTTCGGCATCCGAACAATAAAGGCCGTACAGCATTACAAAAAAGCCTAACAGGAGTACGAGAAGCATCACTGGGCGCAGCTTTTTCATTTCAAATTTCAGTATTCTGCGTGTCATCCCTGCCCCATCATTTCCATATATTTTTTCTCAAGCTCCCCGGTAAAGCTGCTTTCCTCCGAAGAAATATCAACCGTATTAATGAGCCTTCCCCCGTCAAGTAAACAAATTTTATCGCAAAGCGCACCGATGTCTGAAAGGATATGTGTTGATATAAGTACCGTTCTTCCGGCCATGCTTTCCTTTATCAATTTTTTAAAGCGTATCCTCTCCTCCGGATCAAGTCCCGCCGTCGGTTCGTCAAATATCAAAAAATCCGGCTTCCCGATAAGGCTTACGGCTATTCCGAGCCTTCTTTTCATTCCTCCGGAAAAAGTATGCACCTTTTTATCTGTTACATCCGAAAGATTTACCGATGAAAGGATATCCGAAAGCTCTTCCTTTCCTGAGCGTACATCCTTTAAAATGCTGAAATACTGCATTGTTTCCATCGCAGTAAAAAACGGGTAAAAGCCAAAATCCTGCGGCATATATGAAATATGCCTAAAGTAATCCCGGCCAAGCTTTTTAATATCCGTACCCGAAAAAAGGACTCTTCCGCCGTCGGGTTTAAGAAGCCCGGCCAGTATTCTCATCAGCGTAGTCTTGCCGGCACCGTTAGGACCTGCCAGGCCATATACACCTCTGCCGAACTCGGCACTAAATTCATTAAGTGCCTGTTTTTTTCCGTATTTTTTCATAAGCCCTTCTGCTTTTATAACACACATACTGTCTGTCACTCCTTCCGGTAAAAAAACATATTCACCGCCGCTCCGCAAATAAATACCGCAAAACAAATAATTAAAGGCAAAATGAACCTGAAAATATTCAGTCCGAAAAGAACCGTAGTGTCAAAGCCCTTAAAATAATAATCCGGTACAAGAAGGCAGAACGGGCAGAAACTCCTTATCATGTCGGTTTTCTTTATTGTTTCAAAACCGGCATTTTCGGCATTCAGATATCTGTCCATATAAAAATACGGTATCGCAATATTAACAAATGCCCCGAGAAAAAGCGGTCTTAAAGGATTTCCCGCCATCGTTCCGAAAAGTAAGCAGATGCCTGCCGCAAAAATAAGGACGCACATGCGTAAAAGACAGCAGATCAGAACATATCCCAATACAGTAATTCCAAAAGGCATATATTCATATTCCGAAACCGACTGTATTGCTGCCCCGAATTCCTTTATGCCGTAAAACCTTACGATAATCAGAAGCTCGACCGTAAATTCCGCAAGGCACAGCATAACAATAAAAACAAGAAGTGAGCTTAGCCTTGCCGCACACAAACGCTTTCGGCCGTTCACGGTTTGAAAAATCATCTCCCTTGTTCCGAAAAGCCGGTCTCCGAAAAAAAGATATGCCGTAGCAATTACGGTCAGAGCAAGCATCATAAAAGAAATCACCGGATTTAGATCGTTTCTGTGAAAGAAGAAGAAAAAATCCCGGCAGGCATCCGCATCCAAATACTTTAAACCGCGTTTTTTGTTGTAATAACGTACCTGCTTTTTTAACAGTGCCGCCTTAATGCTTTCACCTCCGTTCCTGCTCTTTTCAAGCAGATATTCCTTTTCCAGCCTTGTCACATAACTACGCATTTCATCATTGTAGGAACGAAGGTATTCCAGGTTTCTTACCGCGCATGCATAAACATATTGGGTTTCCCTTACTTCTTTTGTCCTGTCTCCCGAAAAAAACATTGCGGAAAGCCTCTCGGATTCCTCCTTTATGCTTTCATAGTCTGCTCTTTCGTAATTATCCGTATTTGAAGCATAAAATTTTTTCTGTGAAGAAGAGGCGAAGCTGTCCCTGATCAGATATATCCTGTATGCAGCGTACACCAGTGCGGGAATAATCAGTGCAAGGATAATTCCTCCGCACATCAGTTTTTTCAATTCCTTCAGTACCAGCATGAACTACTCCATTCTTAAATATCTTCTTCCGCTGAAATACGGAAAGACAATTTCGTCCTCTTTTTCTCCCGGAATCAGCATAAGCTGTACCATGTGCTCCCCCGCCTCCGGATAGCAGCTGCCCGGAATCTGATATGCAAAAACCCTGCTTCCCTTTTCAAAAGAAATCTTCACTGCATATTCACCGTCAAAAATCCTATAGGGCATTCCGTCGGCAAAGCAGAGCATCTCATATTCATGATCCGTTTCGTCAAGTTCATTTCCCAGATATGCTTTTATATACAGGCTGTTTTCATCCTTCCGGGCATGAAGCGGATTTCCGGAAACATTGGTACGGATTCCAATATATTCTTCATTGCCGACCGTTTCTTTATACGTTTCATAGCCAAAATCAAGCAGCCAATTGCCTCTGCCGGGAATATACAGGCTGTTGTCCGCGCCCATAACCTCTTTTTTACCGGAATTTTCCCTCCCTGAAACATCAAGCCGGATTGTTCCGTACAACAGATTGTCGACTTCAAGGCTTTTGCCCTCATCCTTTGCAATGTACTCAGGATCGATTTCGGCTATCAGCATAATCCTGGCTTTTTGATGGGAAAAACCTTCTTCCGGAGCATATATCCTTAAGCCAAGGCTTTCCTTTTTTCCTTCCGTTATTGAAAAATCAAAGGATTGTTCCGCATTTTCACCCTTTGTATCAGGATTTCCTATTCTCAGGTAATCACCGTCACAGTAGGCAAAAACCCGGACAGGGATATCTCCGTCCCTTGTAGGTGTGGAGTAGCTTAATTCGATTTTTAATTCAATATAGTTTTCTTCGTTAAAGCTCAGTTCTCTTCCGCTAACAGGATAATATGCACCGTCGATATCAGTCAATACGCTAAGTGAGCCTGAATCGGCATCTGTTTCCACTGAAGGAAGATAGCCGTCAAAAACAGGGCCGATAAATCTCTTTTCATCGCTCTTAGTGTCAATGATCATGAATCCTGACGGAAATTTCAAATTGCTGATATAAGGATTTTCAAGTAGATAGCCGTCACCTAAATTGTTTACATAAACAAAAATCCTATCCGAAAAAGTATAACTGCCTATGGCCTGAACTTTTACTCCCTCGGAAAACCTGTGATACAGTTCCTCCTTTCCGTCTCCCCTGTCAAGGAAAACGGCATTATCATCATCGACTCTTGTATACATCAGGCTTCCGTCCGGCAGGATACAATAGGAAAAACCTATATGTTCTTTTACCTTCTTCACGTTACTGCCGTCGGTATCACAGGAATTCAGTATATTCTTCCCGTCGATAAATTGTATGTAATATAATCTTCCGCCGTATACCTTTCCCCTTGTCACATGGTCGAAAAGCTTTACAGTTTCTCCGCTTTTAAGATTTATTCTGAACAATTCATTATCATTGTTGCCCGCAAAAAGCTCATCACTGCCGGCTGCGGCAAGAAACAAAAAACCAAAGGCCTCACCGGCCTCGGCGATTTCGCCTTTCTCACCTGTTTTTATATTATAGCTGAAAACATAGTTACAGCCTGCTATAGCAAGGGTATTTTCATCCATAAAAATAAAACTGTATATTCTGTATTCATCATTGTTTCCTAAATTCCTGACTTTTGAAGTATGTTCACCACATCGGTCATTGTTTAACAAAACCTCCGTTTTTCCGTTTTTTTCATAGCACAGGGATGTTTTGTTTAGATACAGCATTCCGCCGTCATAATAAAGACGGCTCTGCTGTTCATCAAGCCTGTCAGCCTCACAGCTTCCTTCCATGTGGGTACAGCCCGGCTTACTACAGTTTATCCTGCATTCATTCAAAGAGATATTAAGTATGGTATGGTCTAAAAATATATCCCTGCCGTCGGAAGTCGGAAGCATATTTATTTCCATATTCGGCCTCACATCATTAAATCCTTTGTCAGACACACTGTATGCCTTATCATCTTCCTTTATTTTTTCTTCCGTTTTTTGATCTATTTCGTTCATTTCACTTCCGGAAATGAGTTTTTCTTCATTCTTTTTCCCGGAACATGATGTAAAAAGCAGTAAAATAAGGCATATTAAGATAAAATGATTTCTCTTCATTTTCATCCTCCCGATTATTCTGCATAATATGCTTTATGGAAAACCGTTTCGTTTTCTGCCGGTATTTCGATCCAAAAAAGGCTGTAATCCTTTTCTTCATCAGTCGCTGACTTCCATACCCACTCTATTACCTTTACCTTTGTCCTGATATTCTCATCAAAAAGGCTTACAGCTTCAATTTCAGAGTAGTTTTCAATCCTGTCGAAATCGTTTTCAAGTTTCTGAAACTTCGCATCTTTTATATCCGCCCTGAAAATCTGATAACCTATGTTTTTACCCTCGATATATGCCGGATGTACACTGAATACATATCTTTTATCAGCCTTTATATCATCAATGGCAAGCTTTATTCCCTCCTGAAGATAAGAAGGGTAATCCCCGGCAAACTCATACATTTCCTCATATTTTTCCAAAAGCAGCTTTCTGAATTCATCATCATAGAACACGAAGGCTTCCATTGCCCCCTCATAAAAGGTACGATAAGCCGCCAGTTTTTTCTGTTCATTTGTGGTAAACTTTTCATCTTTTTTTGAATTATAACTGCCTCCGTAGGAACTGGAATGATTGTCAATATCAAAGCTGTAGCACTCATCTTCAATATTAAGCGTCAGCTCAAAATACCTGCCTTCCTCACTTTGTCTGTCATATACAAAGGATTTGGTTTTTTCGGCACTGTACCATTCATATTTCATAGCCTTTAAATATGTCGGCTGTGAAATGACTTTGCTTTCGGAAGAAATGCCTACAGTTTTATTATCATCACTCTCCACAGAAACGCTTTCGTGCTTATTATTTCCGACAAAAAGCAGAATGCTCAGGACGATGCACAGTATGGCAAGCGCTGCCGTTACAAAACGAAGATATCTGCCGTTACCGGATTTTACGACGTATGTGCCCGGGTCATCAAGTTTTTCATACAGCCTCTCTTTTGTCAAATCGTCCGGTTTTTCTTTTTTTGCGGCCGATTCCTTCAGTAAGGCATCAATTTTAGCATCATCATATTTTTTCATTCCGTCCACCTCAATTCTTCAGATCAAATTCCTTTTCAAGCATCTTTCTTAACTTTTCCCTTGCCTTATAAAGCCGGCTCATTACTGTACCTTTCGGAATATGCAGTACCTTAGAAATTTCCTCAACCCCCATTTCCGCATAGTAATAAAGGTACACCGTCTTCATCATCCTGTCGGGCAGATTTTTTACCGCCTTTTCCACAAGCTTTATTTCCTCACTCCTGATCAAATCCGCCTCGGGGTCACTGTCGTAAATGATATTTACCGGGTGCTCTTCATCATCAAGGGAAATATTTAGCATTTCACGGCCTTTTTTCTTTAGCCTTGCTTTATTAAGCTTCAGTGAAATACCGATAATGTAATTTGCCGTCCTTTTTATCTCCGCTGCCTCATCATTATCAAGCCTGATTTTTTCCTTCAGTTCAAAAGCCTTAAGCATGGTATCCTGGAACAATTCCTCTGCCTCATCCCTGTTGCCGCAAAGATGAGCACAAAAATTAAATATCCTGTCACCCTGCCGCTCGATAAGCTTTTCAAACATTTTTCGATCCATATGGTTCTCCGAAATATTTCTTATACTTCTTATTGTCGTTTTTCTGTTATCTGATTCATTTTTTTATATTCTACTAAAAATTTTATTTATTTTTCAAAGTAACTTCTACCTTTTCCCGGAACTTACATTGAAAAATTTCTTATATTCTGTTCATAGAAGTTACTTTGACAAGCCATTTCATGTTACACTTATGTCGTTTATGTCCCGGTATTAAATCGGAGGTACCTGATATGGCTAAATATAAACATCTTTCATTTAAAGACAGAAGTCTTATCCAATCTATGCTCAACAGCAATTACAGGCTTTCTCAAATAGCTGCCGCTATTGAAAAGGATCCTTCTACGGTTTCCAAGGAAATCCGCGCCCACATCACTATCGAGAACAAAGGCGGTTTCCGTTCAAACTACAATGCCTGTATTCACCGCTTTGACTGCACCAGATATCACATCTGTACAGAGTGTCATTCTGTCCGTAAGTTCAAACTCTGCAAAAGATGTTCCATGTGCAATGCTTTCTGTGATCATTTTGAAAAAGAATCCTGCAACAAGCTTTCTTCTCCGCCCTATGTTTGCAACGGCTGTTCTTCAAAACCGTTCTGTACTTTACAGAAAAGCTTCTATTATGCTGATATCGCTGAGCAGGACTACAAAAGATCCCTTTCCTGTTCACGTAAAGGCTTTTCTTTCTCTGCCGCAGAAATTGAACATTTAGACCACATGATTACCCCGCTTATAAAACAGGGGCAGTCTCCTCATCATATCTGCAGCACCAGCCTGGATTCTCTGATGATCAGTGAAAGCACTCTCTACCGCTTGATTGATGCTCGTGCTCTCTCAGCCATGAATCTTGACCTTCCACGCAAGGTTAAATTCCGCCCGCGAAAAAAACCAAAGAGCATAAAAATCGACAGAGCCTGCCGCATTAATCGTGATTATGGTTGTTTCAAATCATTCATGGATATCCACCCCGACTATCCTGTGACCGAACTTGATTCTGTAGAAGGAACAAAGGGTGGTAAAGTGCTTCTTACAATACATTTTCCATGTGCCGAGTTCATGATCGCATTCATCCGCGATTACAATGATTCAAAATCTGTAACGGATATATTTGATCATCTGTACGATATCCTTGGTTTTGAGTTTTTCACGAAAATCTTTAAAGTCTGTCTGACTGACAATGGCAGTGAATTTTCAAATCCCAGAGCCATTGAATATGATGCGTCCGGTATCCAGCGGACCAATGTCTTTTACTGTGATCCGAGTGCTCCCTACCAGAAAGGATCCGCCGAACGCAATCATGAGTTCATACGCTTTTTCGTTCCCAAAGGACAGGCCTTTGATTCCCTGTCCCAAAAACACATAGACATCATGATGGACCATATAAACTCTTATTGCCGTAGCAGTCTTGGCAACAAATCTCCTTATGAATTATTCTCATTCATATACGGAAAAGAGATTCTGGATTTGTTAGGGTGCCACCTTATTCCTCCAAGAAAAGTGACACTCAACAAATCCATCTGGAACAAGGAGGTGTGATTCATGAGATTTCCAAAACACTCGATTGATTATGAAATAAATATGGAAGCTCTTCATGAAATGGAGACATTTGTACCTATGACCCAGCCCGAACGCATTGCTCTGCGGCACTGGGTAAAAAACGGACATGACATTGAAACAAATCCCTGGAATTACTATGACGAAGACGCCTATCCTCTCAACTATTTAAGAGCCTACCGCCTTGAACATGGTTATTCCTCTGGTCCTTGGGATTACTGGAAAGGACCTGAAGACCAGTGGTACTGGGATCGGGAAAAACGCTGCTTCTCACCAGAAGATGAACTATAATAAATAATGCATTTACCGGGACAAACACTTTCATCAACTATCATGACCCGAGGGGTAGAACTTAATCAGAGAAAAAAACTTAAGAATCTCTACCCTCTATTAAAGTCACCCTTTTTTCCTTGTTCAACACTATTTTACCCCCGTATTCAAATATTTCAATATGATTTTTAGCATAAAAAATACAATTCTGCTCCTAGAACCAGAAATTAACTTGAAAAACTGGAAGTTACCTTGAAAACTAAGCTCATTTTATTATATCTGTCATTCATACTTCAGCTCGCGCACAACACTGACCTTTTTGCTCTTCTTCATCGTGGAAAGCGATGCCAGAAAGATTATGAAAGCCAGCGCAATGCTGTAGAACGGAAGGGTTTTCCAGTTGAAGCTAAGTTCAAGCGGGATGTTCAGCTTGCAAAGGACTCTGTACATCAGGCTGTTTGAAAGAAGCGTATAAGGCACCGCTATCGCTATCGCAAGCACAACGCAGTATATATTTTCGGCAAAGACAAGGCTTCTTCTCTTCTTTGCATCCATACCGATCGATGAATAAACTGCAAATTCCTTTCTTCTCTGTCCGAATGAGATCGTTATATTGTTGAAGATCCCTATCGCGGAAACCAGCATTGCGATTATCGCAAAAACCCCGAGAAGATCGACGAGCATCTGATTCTGCCTTGCATTTTCCACCATCATGTCATCATGCGAGATGTAGGTTGCTCCAAGATCCGCAAGGAAGCCTTTGAACTGCTCCTCAGCCTCTTCTTCGGATCCTGTGATGTCAAAATTGATCGCAGCGGCTTCTTTTATGTTATACTCTCGTTTTACCAGCTCCGGCTTTATCACTATCGTTCTTCCGTTGTTGTAAAGCTTGCCGTCAAATGAGCCCACTATTTTAAATTCAGCCTTTTTGCTGCCGATTTCCACCTCTATCGTATCTCCTGCTTTCTTACCGGTTGTTTTGGAAACATAATCGGCAACAATGCAGAGATTTTCATCGCTTTCTTCAAGCTCCTCAAAATATTTTAAATATTTGTCGCTCGAAAACTCAAGATATTCATTGTAATGAGCAAGCTTTAAAGGATCGGCGCTTTCAAGGAAATACGGATTTTTTTCGCCGTCTATCGTTGCCATTGCCGTCATTACCGGCATTACCGTATCCTTTTTCACACATTCGAGTGAATTCAGCTTTTCAACTATAATGTCGGTTGTCGAATGGTCGGAATTGTTGTCTATGATATTTGAAACCTCATAGTCAAAATTCATTTTGTCATAGGCATCAACAACGCCCTCTGCCATGCTCTTTCCGAGAGCAGAGATTGTAAGTACCGCGGTAAACGCAACAACCATCAGAGTGATGTTTGCACGCAGAAGCTTCGAGCTTTTTACATTGTTAAGTGCAAGGAAGCCGACAGTGTTGTCTTTAAATGCACGGGCAAGCGCTCCCGACAGCAGCTTAAGGAATTTCCTTAACATAAGGATCAGGCCCATGACTGATACCGCAAGTATCAGAAAGCTCAGTTCCTCTGTCCAGCCGGCTTTTATAAACACACAGGCTATCGAGAACGCAAGCATCAGGATACCGGCGATGAACCTCAGATTTCCTTTCTTATGCTTTACCTCAAGCCTGCCGAGAATGACATCCTTTGCGGGAAGCTTTCTTACGCTTCTTGCGGGAAGCCAGGCCGATATCATTGAAATTATAACCGCGAAGAGAATTCCGCTGATGATAAGAGAAGGTCTGACATGAAAGCTCATGTAGATTCCGTACTCCCTTAAAGGTGAGGTCATACGGTTCACAGCGAAAAGTATCAGCTCTCCGAGTCCGACTCCGAAAACAGCGCCGAACAACGAATACATGAAGCTTTCGGCCAGCAGTATGTGCTCGATCTTGTTCTTTGTGGCACCCTGGCTCATGAAAGTACCGATAACGCTCATGCGCTCAGAGATTATCAGCTTGAAGGCTCCCGTGATTATAAGACAGCAGATGATGCAGACTATCGCGAACATGATATAGACCGTGCTTACGAAAGAATCCGTCATTTCCTTTTCGGTGGAAAGGTCGGTAAGGCTTGTTGCTTTTACCCTCTCATTGACCTCATTAAACGAATCCGCTGCCTTTACCGATTCCTTTTCGTTTGTCACGGCAGTCATGTAATTATATTTTCCGCCGGCCCCCATCAGGCTGTTCATATATTCGTACGGAACAACCACGCTGAAATCCGTGGATGAATCGGAATAGAAATCTCCGTTCGGCGCGCAGATCGCTTTCACGGTAAAGCTTACCTTTTCTCCTCCGATGGCGATTTCAATGCTGTCGCCGATATTAAGCTCTCTCTTTTTTGCGGTCCTGTCGGAAATCGCGCATACGGCCTCAGAAGAATCCTTTGGCATGCTGCCTTCCTGGATATACTTGTCTGTATTCTTTTTTCCCATCAGGGTAACATAGGTGATCTTATCATCCTTATTGATGACTCCCACTGCGGTAAGACGGCCTTCAAAGCCTGTCAGATTTGCCGCATCAAAATCTTCTTCCGAGAAATACACTTCGTCGGTGACCGATCTTATACCGATCTCTTTGCCGTCTGCGGCGTTTTTAAGAGTATCCTCATAGCCGTCAAGTATTACATCGACAGCTCCCAGACTGAATACGAACAGTCCCGTGCTTATCATGATGGAAAAGATCAGCAGGATGAACCTGCCTTTCTTTTCCGTCATGCTTTTCAGAATGTACTTTAGAAAAACTTTCACAGCACTACCTCTTTCGAACAATTGATACATTGATTATAAAAAGAATTTATTAAAGAAACCCTATTATAAAATTAAAATCAGATTAAAAAATTATTCTTCCGTACTCTTTGCAATTGAAATTTTGATATCGCCGGTCGATGTGGTGATCTCGCAGTCGCCGCCTTCTCTGGTGTTCGGGACATCGATGTCGCCGGTCGAGCTCTTGGTGATAAAGAACTTGTCGGAAAGCAGGGTTCCCTTAACGTCGCCTGTTGAAACCTTGATTTTTATTTCGGCCGCATCGCTTCTGTCGAATCTCACATCTCCGGTACTGGTTTTTATGTTAAGCTTGCCGGTAGTGACCGAATCCTTCAGCAGTATATCTCCGGTACTTACCGTAATGTCAAAATTGCCCTCGGTCATACCGCTTCTTTTTACATCACCGGTGCTGGTCTTTATATTCATATCTCCGTGAACGTCCGCAGCAAAATCCACGTCTCCGGTGCTGACCGTTAATGTCACAGAGGAAAGGCTGAAATCAGACGGCATATTGATGTCTCCCGTTGAAGTCTTGATCGTCAGCACCTTATAATCCTTTTCGGGAAGATAAACCGTCACACTGGGGGATTTTGAGAAGAAGGAAATATTGTCATACCACTTACGCTTATCGTTGTTTTTTATCGAAAGGGTACCGTCCTTTACCTCAACCTCGTGCTTGTCTCTTGAAAGCTCCCTGCATACAACGCTGAGTTTTCCGTCCTCGGCAGACTTGAACTTTATGTCGGCGGTAGACACTTTAATTGTTATGTTCTCAAACCCGCCGTCCGGTGTATATGTGTTTTCTTCAAGCTTCTGGGTGCCGAGCTTTGAAAACTTAAAGCCTGCCATGGCAAACGCTACCGAGAACAAAGATAATCCTGCAACCAGAAGAATGATTGCAATAACAATAAAGAATTTTTTCATGACTCTCATTTCTCCTTTTTGATAAACATTGATTTAATTCCGAGTGCGATTTTTCCGGTCAGCTTTGCAGCTCCCTTTGTCAGACCGATGCATGCGAAAAACATCAGTATCGTAAGTCCTGCCGCCGCCAGCGACATGCCGAGAAGCGCAAGTCCCGGAACAGTCCGTCCGTTAACAAACTGTACGACGGATACCACTGTTCCGAAAAGTGCCGACGCACCGACCGAGACAACCGCTGCCCACAAGGAAACAACAACCGACCAGATAACAACATAGAACGAAAAAACGATCGCAAGCCCCGCTATCAGAAGAGGGAACCACAGAGGGAATCCGATGATGATCAGCGCCAGCTCCCAGCCCTTTAAGCTTCGTTCCGGTTTGATTTTTTCCTTGACGAGCTTTGTCAGAGGTATTTCGGAAATTGTCTGCGAGACGATATCCTCTATCGGACCGATTCCGGCAACCGCTTCCTCCTCGGTAAGCCCCTCCTCGATTCTGTCGTCAATCATTTCGCTGTAGAAGGCCAGGCGCTCCGCAATGTCATCCTTGGGAAGACCGTAGAGCTCCATCTCCAATCTTGCAAGAAACATTTCTTTATTCATCTTCTATCTCCTTTGCCACAAACTGATATATGGAAATTACTTCCTTCCATTCCTCCATGAACTCTTCGATCCGGCGCCTGCCCGCATCCCTTATATGATAATACTTTCTGAGCCGGCCCTCGTGCTCCGCCGTCCTGACGTCCAGCATGTCCGCCGCCTCAAGCCTTTTCAGGATCGTGTACAAGGTTGATTCGGAAAGCTCGATGTAGGGCTTTAAGTCTTTTATTATCTTATAGCCGTAGGAATCTTCGTTTCTTATCGCAGCCAGAACACATACATCCAAAAGCCCGCGCTTTAACTGGTTATCCATATATACCTCCTTTCATGTGATACTTCATTTATCGTAATACTCCCTGTTACGCAATACATCATATCACGAGGTATTATGTTTGTCAATACCCCTTTTAAAAATTTTTTTATAATTTTTTTTTTTTAAGGTTTTTTAACCTTTTAATATTTTTAATTTTTTTTTTTTTTTGGGAATATTTTTTTTTTTTTTTTTTTT
>DFFN01000099.1 GCA_002369525.1 Lachnoclostridium sp. UBA3775
AGATGCCAGAAATGGCCTGCCTGATCCTCATAGTTAACCTCTGCATCGGAAATGGAGGTAAGGCAGTGAGGACACCAGTTGATTATCCTCTCGCCGCGGTAGATAAGTCCCTTCTTGTAGAGGTTGACGAAAACCTCCTTTACGGCCTTGTTGCAGCCCTCGTCCATGGTAAAGCGCTCGCGGTCCCAGTCGCATGAGGAACCGAGCTTGCGGAGCTGCTTAACTATCCTTCCGCCGTACTGCTCCTTCCACTTCCATGCTCTCTCAAGGAATTTCTCGCGTCCAAGGTCCTCTTTTGTAAGACCTTCGGCCTTCATGGCCTCAACTATCTTTGCTTCGGTAGCGATCGATGCATGGTCGGTTCCGGGAAGCCAGAGTGCCTCATAGCCGGCCATTCTCTTGTAACGGATAAGTATATCCTGCATTGTATTGTCGAGCGCATGTCCCATATGGAGCTGCCCGGTGATATTGGGCGGCGGAATTACGATGGTAAACGGTTTCTTCTCGGGATTTACATTAGCATGAAAATATTTTTTTGTCTCCCACTTTTCATACAGGCGGTCCTCAATATCCGCCGGATTATAGGTTTTTTCGAGTTGTTTCATCTCTCTTTTTTGTTCCTTTCATTTATGTCTGATTATCTCTGTAATTCTGTTTAAGCCTTCCCAGCGTCTCGTCAAACAGCCACCAGAAATCCTCATCATTGTCTTTTATCTCCATCAGCTTCAGTACATTCAGGTAGTCGGAATTATATTCCCTGTTGTCCTCAATGAAATAGAACTGATTTTCAATCCTTCTTACCAATTCGTCATCGCCCGCATGCTCGGAGATTTCGCGGTTGAAGCCTTCCTCGTCTCCGTCGAGCTTCAGGCAGTAAATATACTGGCAGAGCGATTCCTTATTGTTGTTTTTATGATAGGCGCTGTCAAAAAGCTTTGCCGCCGCTTGAAAACGGCCGTTCCTTGCCGTAAGCACCCCGAGATTATGGGCCACATCCCCCTGCGCGGAGGTCGCAAGCGACGAAAACTCGCGGTCATCCATCAGCTGCCTGTACTCGAAGCCCGCCTCACGATATTTGCGGAAGCGCATAAGCATGTCCGCATGCCGCTTTTTCCTTTCAACCGGAAGCATATCATAAAGCTGGTCGATCTCTTTTATCAGGTTGTTTATTTCCTCTTCCGTATAGTAATCGGTGCTTACGAAGATCGATACCACTATATCCTTAAGACCCGAACCGCGGTGTATCAGCTGCTCAAGGAAATCGGCCCTCTCGGTCATGCCGAGCTCGGTCCTTATCCATGTGATCAGCGATATGTTGGAGAGATCCTCCTCAAGAGTATCGATGTTGTGGTACAGATAGTAGCACAGCTCCTCCATCGTATAAACGCTGATTCCGGTGGTCTGAAAGGTATACGGCAGCTTCGCCTTATTGCCTATACAGTAAATAAATTTTCCCATTTACTTTTCCCTTCTCAGAACTTTATCACCTTTTCCCATATTCTGTAGGAATTTTCAAAAAATTCCCCGAAGCCCAGATCCCGGACGGTAAGCACCGCGGTATCGCGGTCAAGAAACCTCACACTCACCGAGACCCTCGTGGTCTTGTTCTCCCTCTGCTCGATATTTTTGAGTTTCATGACTATATGCTTGGTTTCCTTGCGCACCGTATGGTAAACCGAGAAGAAAACCTCGTCTGTATTGTCAAGTATTCCTACGGTCTTTGCCTTCACCTTATCCCAGTTCACACCGGCCTCGACAAGCCTGAACTCTCCGATGTGATTGTCCTTGAACATTCTGATAGACACCGAATATCTCACCTGCTTGTCGGTCAGGAACAGGAAATCCTTATAGTCGGGCCTGTTTTTTATGAGTCCCGCATATGCCGCCCCCTTTGAATAGAGGTTCTGACCCTTAAACACCCTTCGCCCGAGGCAGAGGCTCTTTATCGCCTCATCGGCCCAAGTTCCGTCGAAGCCTGCCCCCGTAAAGTACAGGGTCGATACGATCTGCCTGTAAAGAAGCCGGTCCGTCACTGTTTTAAAAGCCGACAATGCCCTGCTCTCCGAATTGCCCGCAAGCATCTTATAGCTGAGCTCTCCGGCAAGGTCCTGTCCCCATGCGGTAACAGTTACCGGCAGTCCTTTTTTGCTTACAGAAAGCTGATAATACTTAAGTCCTTCTTCATCAAAATCAAAAAGGCCGACATCATTCACCCAGAGTTCTTTTTTCTGGCTGACCGCATAGTACATGAAGCTTTCCATGTAGCTGAGGACCGAAAGATTTCCGGAGCTCACGCCCACCGACTCAAAAGCATTTTCTATCGCCTTCTTCAGCACATCGGTTTTTTCCCTGACGGTCACATAGACTCCGGCAACCTCATCCTGAAGGTAACGCTGTCTGACAGCCGCAAAAACCTTGCGGATGAACCTGTCAAGAAGGGCGTTCCCGGAATATGCCGTACCGAAAATATCCGTGCTCTCGCCGCTCTCCACCTTTTCAAGTATGCCCGAGACGAACACGCCCGCATCGCGGTTTCTGAGCCTGATCGCCTCTTCTCCGGCGATCCAGTCCCTGGTGTCGTTCCTGACTCCGAGCACGGTCGGGATCAGGTACATGCTCTTGTTCGGCACGATGGAGATTGATTCCGGCTCGCCGCCGTTGACACTGACCGAAATCTGTGTCGTGTCGGCTCCGAGATCGATGCCTATGATAAGTTGTCTTGAACTTTCGTCCATTAAACCTCTCCTGTTATACTATTTCATGGAAAAGCTGTGAAATAGCAAATTCGTTCTTTACATAATCGTTAAGAAGCGCTACCGCCGCGCCCTTGTCTCTTGCGTTTCTGGCGCTTATTATCGCATTTATCCTTGAAAAACGGCTCTTTGAACGTCCCGACGGATCGTCGCGTCCCGTAACTGTCTGTTTTTCGGTTCCCGAAACATTTTCTCCGTCATCGTCGGTTATCACATATTCAATGGTCTCCTGTGCAAAAAGCACGATCTCCTTGATGAATATACCGTAGCAGACATTCCTCATCGCTTCTTCCCTTACGACCCTCTTGCCATCCTGTCTGGAGGCGATCATTATCATTATCCTGTGCTCGGGATTTGAGCGGTATTCGATATATAATTTATCATCCATGTCTTCGGGCAGCCTGAAATATTCGGCA
Organism: Lachnoclostridium sp. UBA3775; assembly: GCA_002369525.1. Classification (GTDB taxonomy): domain Bacteria; phylum Bacillota; class Clostridia; order Lachnospirales; family Lachnospiraceae; genus UBA3775. The sequence continues at coordinate 3,170 of DFFN01000099.1, forward strand.
AAGCGCATGAAGCACGGAAGTATCTTTCCTTTGCTTACCATCACTTCGAGCCAGTGCTTCGAGAAATCCTGCTCCTCTTTGCTGAGCTCTCCCGCATTTGCGTAGCGCTTAAGCAGGGCGAGGATAACGATGTCGTTAGTCTCGTAGTAAGCATCCTTTTTCATGTTATCCACAGTAACCGCCGTAAGCGGTACATCCGAAATCAGGTACTTATAGGACAGATAATTGAAATATGCCTTGGTAAGCATCCTGTTCTTGGATCTTCTGTGGTAGTGTATGTAAACCTGCTCGCCGTAAGGCAGGTAGCTTTCCGTGAAAAGTATCTGCACAAGCAGTCTCTCGTCAAAATCCGAGGTAGCGCATTTGGCCTCCACGGCTTCCTGCCATATATCATAAAGCCTTCCCGTCAGGCCGTTATAGAAATTGACAAGATATACCAGCATTTTTTCGCTTCTTCTGCCGTTTGCAAAAAGCAGGCAGCACACATCGAGTATCGTTTTATCGTATTTACCTGCCTCGGCGGGAGTAAGCGCATTTATGTATTTTTCAAGAAGCTTTGGCTCAACGTCCGAAAAGCCGTACTCATTCATCAGGCAGTAGGCTTTCTCGTACTGTTCCCTAAGTATCATGAGGCCGATAAGCTTGCCCCTGGCCTTGGAGTTCATCACGCCGTAATCCAGTCTGTCAAGATCGTCCTCCGGTATCTCATCCTGGGAATGATCGTAGAAATATAGCGCGAGCTCCGCAAGATAAAGCTCTCTGGTCTTATCGTTTATGCCCGGCAGCATTGTTGCCTGCTTTCTCAGGTCGATCCCGAGCTGGTCAAAGCGGTGCTGCTTATGGGCTTTTTCCGCAAGATGCAGTATCAGGCGGTCCTTTTCCCTTCCGCGCTGATAAGCCTCTATTGCAAGGCTGTCGTCCTCCATGAGCCTTGTCACCGTCACATCATCGCCCGGACAGAAACGGTTGTTTGCGGCATCCATCATCAGCACAAGTGCATCATCTGTATAAATGTCTACCTGCGCGCTTCCTCCGATAAGAGGCACGATAAGCTCGTCGTCGGTCTCCTTATGGACCACGCAGACATATTTCATCAATGGATTGTCACAGCTTACCTCATATTTAAAAATTACCCTGTAAAGAAATTCGGGGAAGCCTGCCGAGCTCTTCTCATCTCCCATGCAGTCGCTGTAGAGTATCGACATTGCCTTGCCGGCCTTGCCCTCTCTCATCTGCTGGGCTGCAAAAAGCCTGATCTTTTCCTTGTAGTTTTCGTAAACTATAGGATTTGAATCCTTGTGCATCACTATGTTGGCATAGAGATAAGCCAGCTTGCGGTCATTAAGCTTGGAATTGTAAACATAGTACATAAGGACGGACTGGTCAAGATCCTCCTCGATACCGCGGTCAAGCGAATACATGTAGTATTCGTAAAGATCGGCTATTCTTATATTTTCCTCAACGCCCCTCTGGTACCACTTGAAGTACCTGTTTTCCTTCCTGAAACCGCGGATAAGCACCTGGCATATGGCCGTAAGCGCATCCTTGGGCTGGTACCTGTCATATATCATGGTAAGGATATTGACAAACACCTTGCTGTAGGTCCTTGCTCTTAAAATAAGCGCGGTAGCCTGTGCCGCAAGATCCTTTGAGCAATAGTCCCTCTTCAGCGCAAACATCAAGGTCCCGAGTTCAAAATCTCCGGTTTCCTTCAAAAGAAGAGGCTCGTTGTTGTATATGTCTGCCGCCAGTCTGAAAAGCAGCGGGCTTCTGCAGCCTGCCTCAAAGCAGTTTCTAAGCTCCTCAAGCCCATACTTCGGATTTTTCTCAAAACGTTCTTCGCATTTATACGCCACAAGCCTTAGAAGATGCTCTTCGGGATTTACATTGATAAGCGTATAAAGCTCCTCAAGATATTTTTCGTTATCATCCTGACGGTTCTGATGCATCAGGTAAAGATAGATGCCTTTGGCCAGAACGCCGCCTTCCGCAACCTCCTCGTCGGTGATATTGTTAAACAAAGCGTTTGCCGGGCTCTCCTTGCCGGAAAGCTTGTAAAGCCTTACTCTGTAAAGCTTTGAAAGAAGCGTATCCTTTTCGGTAAGCATATCATAGCGGTCCAAAAGCGCTCTTGCCTCCGAAACATAACGGCCCGCAGGTATCTGGTTCATCGAATAAGCAAGATAATTATCCATGGCCTTGATGATCAGATGGTTGATCAGCATGTCTTTTTCGCGATCGGCCTTATCCTCATGAGGAAGGATGCAGGTAAAAGGAATCGTCTTTGTCACACCGCAGCCCGAAAGCGTTATCTCGCATTTGTTGACCCCTCGCTTCATACGCTCGGGATAAATAACATATTTCAGCTCGTATTCCGAGCCGATGAAATCATCATTGCTTATTATCTGTGATTCCGGTTCCACAAAATCGGCGCTGACAGCCACGTTAAGCTCGATATAGCCCCAGTTGCTTTTACTGATTTTTATGGAATCCGAAAAGCTGGACATGCCGACTGTGTACTTTTTCTCGGCTTCGGCAAGTTCAACCGCAACTGCCATCTTCTTTCTTGTACCGACAAGAAACTCCTCCAGAGCCACAGAGGCGGATGGTGACTTCAAAAGCCTTTCCCTGAGAAGAACATGGCCGGGCTCATAGTAGTTTAAAAAGCTCTCGAACTCAGGCAGAACAAACAGTCTCTTTGCCTCGTTATGATTATTTCTTGCAAGCGCGGCAAACTGGACGAGATTCCTTACCGGTCCCTCAACAGAATTAAGGACAGGAGCCACAACCTTGAAACGATAAGGCAGGGTGATCTCACCGCAGCTTGTAACAAAATTCAGCTGCCCTTCTATCTTCTCGCCGACCTCGGCATATTCAGCATTACAGACTATCTCGATAACGTTCTCGCTGCCCACAAAACCGGGGTTGGATACGGTCACGGCAGGATTTGTGGAATATACAAGACCTTTCATACTGATACCGGCTTCATTTCCGATACTGACTGAGGCAGAGCGCTTTTTTCCCATTGCAGCATTAAGGGCTATTTTTTCTTCACTCAGCACTATGTGAGGAAGCTCATAGGTCATATAACCCTTAGAAAGCTGTTCAATCTTCTCTCTCATAACAAAAGCACTCCTTTCGGTAAGATATAAGGCCTGCACTTAAAAGGCATACCACCTTATATTCTACCAAAAGGAGCGCTCATTTTCAATAGTTTTTTGTTTTTATTCGTCTTATGCTTTATGCAAGCTTAGCCTTTGCTACTTCAGCAACCTTTGCGAAACCGTCAGCATCGTTTACGGCGAGCTCAGCGAGCATCTTTCTGTTGATATCAACCTCAGCAAGCTTAAGACCATGCATAAGCTTTGAGTATGAAAGACCGTTAAGTCTTGCAGCAGCATTGATTCTTGCGATCCAGAGCTGTCTGAACTGTCTCTTTCTTTCCTTGCGTCCTGCATATGCCGAAGTAAGTGCGCGCATTACGGACTGCTTAGCAACCCTGTACTGCTTGCTTCTTGCGCCTCTGTATCCTTTAGCGAGCTTTAAAACTCTGTTGTGCTTCTTTTTAGCATTCAAGCCACCTTTAATTCTAGCCATTTTTCTCTACCTCTCTTTTGATCTTATAAATAGGGCAAAATCTTCTTCATGTTCTTAACATTTGTCTCATCGGTCATGGTGGACTTACGAAGATCTCTCTTTAACTTAGTCGACTTCTTGGTAAGAATGTGCTGCTTTCCTGCCTTCATTCTCTTCAGCTTTCCTGTTCCTGTCTTTGAAAATCTTTTAGCAGCGGAACTGCTTGTCTTCATCTTAGGCATTATTATTTCCCTCCTGTTTTTTGATCAATACAAACTACCCTTACGGGATCAGTTTTCCTTTTTCTTTGCAAGCGTTGCAATAAGGTTTCTGCCTTCCATCTTTGCAGCCTTGTCAACACTTGCGATATCAGCCAGTTTTTCGCAAAAGGCATCCATTATTTCGCGTCCTGTCTGAAGATGTGCCATCTCACGGCCGCGGAATTTAAGGGTAACCTTTACTTTATCTCCTTTTTCGATAAACTTCCGTGCCTGATTTGCCTTGGTATTGAGGTCGTTGTCATCAATATTCGGAGACAAACGGATTTCCTTGACCTCCATGGTCTTTTGCTTCTTCTTCGCGTCCTTCTGCTTTCTGAGCTGCTCATAGCGATACTTACCATAGTCAACTATTCTGCATACAGGCGGCTTCGCGGTAGGCGAAATCATTATCAGGTCAAGCTCTGCCTCGTCGGCAATCTTCTGAGCCTCGGCTGCGGACATAATTCCCAGCTGTGAACCGTCTTCTCCGATCACTCGGATTTCTTTCTCACGGATTTGTTCATTCATCAAAATGTCAGCTATTGTTAACACCTCACAATCATAAAAGGGGATAAATTAAAAACGAGCGGATAAAATTTCCGCTCGTTCAAAGATAAAGCCTTCAGGCTAATATACCAAGAATTCAATGACCTTTTTGCAGCCTTCAGGCGCTTAAGGTGAGAGCGGAAACTCTGCTTTTTGCATTACTGCTCTAATAAAATAGCATATATGACCGGATAAGTCAAGCAGATTTTTCAAATTTGTGAAAAAACAAATATAATTGCTATCGGTACCGGTGCGGCCGCCATCAGTCCGACCACCACGGATGCCATGACGCTTTTAAACCTTACGACAATCTTTTCCATCAGAACCGCATATACATAAAGCACGGCAAACCTTGCAATCATTACAATTGCCAGAAAAAGCCCGAAGCTCATGAATGACGGGGCGGATTTCAGGCTTTTCAGGCTGTAGGCCGGAAATGACAGCGTGCCTATTTTATAATTACCGGATATTTCGTAAAATTCCGGCAGATAAACCGCAAGGCTGATAAATGCCGACATCACACCAAGCATCATGCACTTGATATCCCGGATTTTTTTCCACCCTGTCCCGCTTGCGGTAAGTATACTCACCACATTACTGTGGTGCTCCATTTCCCAATAAAATGCCGATACCAGGCAGGTCATTACCAGCGCAATGCACATCAGGATTATTTCATTTGTCCGGCTGTAAAACAGGCATTCATAGCCTTTATTATATACAAGCCACGAATCCTTTCTGGTCTTAAGGTAATTACAGTCGTTTTCAACCCGCATGAGTGCAATTTCCCTGCTCTCGACATCCCTTAGCCGGTCAGAATATAACTCCGAGCCGGAATATTTTTCCCTAAGCTCCGTAATATTCTGTTTTTCCGCCTCGATTTCCTTAAGCCTTTCACTATCAAGCTTTCCCGTGAATTCCCTCACATAGCTTCTGTAATATGCATCCTCAACCGTATAAACAATGTCCTTCTGCTTTTTACCGTATTCAAACGAAAAAAGAATGCCGGCAAAAAGGACAGGTATCAGCATGCAGTCGATAAAAAGCTTCCGGGCCTCCTTTAGCACAAGTCCGCTCTGCCTTTTTGGAAAATGCAGGGACGGTATTGTAATTACGACGCCCTTAAACCTGCTTCTGCTTGCGGCATAGCACAGAAGAAGAACCGCTAAAGTACATGCCGCTAAAACCGGTATTATCACAATTCTCCATTCAACCGGCTTTGAAAAGACGGATACAAGCACATATTTCCTGACGCTTTCATTAAAAAACAGTACCGAAAAAATATTATAGCACTTGAAGCCGAAGCGTGCAGAAAAGCTGTCGGTTTTAACAAACGCAAAATATTCCGCTCCCAGAATTAAAAGAATCAGCAGATAGCTTAACAGCCTGTTCTTTGTCAGAAAATAAACCGACGAAAACAATGCAACGATAAAAAGATGGAGCAGGGCCAGAAGGACAAGATTTAAAAAGAGATATTCAAGAATGCTGCCTTTAAAAGAAGACGCGGTAAAACCCTGCAGGTTCTGTAACGGCTTATTAATAATTGCAATTACATTTCCGCCATACATTCTTTGGTAGATGAAAAGATTTTCGAGATATATTAAAAGTGCAAGAAAAAAGCCCGTGGCAAAGCATACAAAAAGCCTGACAAAAAGCAGCCTGCCGCCGTTTGACGTCGAATCCAAAAGCAGGGACATGTTTGTTTCCTTGTCACGGCAGACAAAATACGCCCCCATATATACCGAATGTATCAAAAACAAAAGCATGGAAAAGCGAAAGCTTACGGCCTTCGAAAAGCCTCTCGATCCGGTAAATGAAACATCACGGCCGAAAAGCCTTCCATAGTCCTTTTTGGTTTTCTCGAGATTTTTCCCGCTGTAGCCCTCATCATCGGAATAAACATTCCCAAGCAGATCGGCATTGTCAATGACACCCTGAACATAGCCGTCATAATCCGCCGTGTCCGATATTTCAACAATCAGTTCCTTTAGTACCTGTATCACGGAATAGTGATATCCGGCATCCCCGCCGTTTACAAGCTTTCTGTTTTCACTGTCAATCCTCTCCTCCAGAAAAGATATCCTGTCACCGGCTTCAATTTCCGACAGCTCGGAATTTATTTTTTTATAGTTTTTCCTGTATTCGGAAGAGCCTTCATCGGCAAGAACAGCAAAAACATTTAGGACAAGCATCAAAAACAGCACAAAAAGAATCCTTATGTCGAAAAGAAATCTTTCAAATTCTCTTTTTATCAACCTGCTCTTCATTCCGCCCTGTCCTTAAAATAGTAAAGGTAAACATCCTCTATCGAAGGTTTGACCGATGTAAATCCATGAGGCATTTCATCAGCCACTATCCTTACGGAAATCGAATTCTCACCTTCCCTCCTGACCTGTGAAATCTGCATATTCTTCTTTATCGAATCATATTCCTCAACACTGACCACTCCCTCAAAGGTATGTCCCGCAGCATTTTCACAAACCCTCTCATGATCTCCGTCAGCCATCAGAAGCCCGTCCTTCATTATAAGGATTTTATCGGCCAGCATTTCAACATCCTGTACGATATGCGTTGCAAGTATGATAATACGGTCCATCGCAAGCTCGGCAATCAGGTTTTTCATTCTTATTCTTTCCTTAGGATCAAGCCCTGCCGACGGCTCATCGAGAAGAAGGATTAAAGGATTTCCGAGCAGTGCCTGGGCAAGAAGCGCCCTTTGCTTCATGCCTCCGGAAAAATTTTTCAGCCTGACATTTTTTTCGCTGCCCAGATTGACTTTTTCCATCATTTCCTCAACCTGCCCAACGGCGGTCTTTGCCGGAATATCCTTTGCGGCGGCAATATAAAGAAGGAATCTTTCAAGAGTGAAATCCGGATACAAGGTCTGCTGCTGGGGCATGTAGCCAAGAAGCGACCTGTAGCTTTTCTGCGATGTCTGCACCTTTTCCCCGTTCACCAGCATTTCACCCGAATCAGCACGCAGGTTTCCCGTAATAATGTTCATGAGCGTGGTTTTTCCCGCACCGTTTGCTCCGAGCAGACCGTAGACGCCATTTTCGAAAGTATAGGAAAAATCCTTCAGTGCCTGTACTTTTCCATAGCTTTTTTTAATATTTTTAAGAGTAAGTTCCATATTAACCAGATTCATTAATTAGCCTTAACAGCCTTATCAATCTTTCCGTCCATAAAATCATCAAGACCTATGACAAATATTTCATTATCGGACTCGTCGTTCGCACTCATATAATATACAGTTTTTCCCACAACAGTACGGATAACATAAAAATCCTCATAGGAATGCCGTTTTAAAACTTCTCTGCTTCCGGCGTCAATCAACACAAGGTCACATTTTCCGCTTCTGACAAGGAAGCTGTCACCGCATCCAAAAATCTCCGCCCCGAAAACATCAGCCTCAATCTCTTTGTCGTTTTCTATATCGTATATGAGCGTTTTGCCGTTGCCTTCATTCTCATACATAAACGCAAAAGCTTTCTCCGAAACCGCCGTTCCGGCATTGTTATTAGGCACCTTCTTACGGCTTATGACCTTTCCTTCCTTAACATCAACTGATATTATTTCTGTAGCTGACTTACTATTCAGGTATTCTCTCTCCTCTTCGGAATCCTCCATCCCGTATTTTTCATACATCTCATTCAGCTCATCTTCACTCATATCAAGGACATAATATATATAATTAAACCTTCCGTCAGAGAAGCAGCTGTCTACTATCGCACAGTTATACTGTTCATCCTCAAAAAGTATTTTTGTTTTTCCGTCTGCCACATTTGTTGCATAGGCAGTTATCTTCTTTTTTTCTTTTCTTTCAAATTCGCCGTCCGAATTCCATTGATATTCATCCTCGATAATTGTAATGATGGTATCATCACAGCAAAGCACCCTTGTGGCATTTCCTTCAAATTCGGCAAAAACCTTCTGATTTTTTGTGTCCTTATCTGCCCGAATAAGCTTTGATTTCATGAAGCTTTCTTTTTGAAAGAAATAGAGGTGTTTTCCGGAAAGCATCGGGAAGTCCGTCACCTGGTGGCTTCTGGCGAAACAAGACGACATGTTTCCCATTACCGGTGCCGGATGAGTACAGGTCGGATCAAAGCAGAATATATTCGACTTTCCGGTCTGATTATTATAATACATCAAAATATCCCCTGTACGCCGACAGAAGCAGCTGTCCTCAGAAACCATACCGATGTCTTGGTTATAATAGGATCTTTTGAAGCTTTCCGCCGAATCCTCTGCAGCTACGGACGAAGCTATATCAATTGATGAGTCTGTTACATCTGAAGATGAGCCTTCAGAATTCTTCGCTGACGATTGTTTTGTGTCACGCGAGCAGGCATTTACAAAGCAGATGGCAACCAGTGTCAATATCAATAATATTCGTCTCATTTTATTATACCTATTTCTTCCATTCTTCAAACTGTTTGTTGAGTTTTTCAATTATAGGATCTATGCCGTCAATCAACTCCTGTGAAGGCATTTCCTGTTCAACATTTTCAACCCAGCTGTTCCATTCGTTCCTGTATTTACTTAAAAGATTTCTCTCCTCATCAGTAAGATCAGCCGCAAATCCGACATAATCCCAGCAGGCATTTTTTTCCCATTCCAGAACAGCTTCCCTTCTGTCTTTAATTTTCTCACTTTCTAACGGGGAAGCAAACGGACCTATTCCCCATACATGTCCTCTGATATCGCCTCCAATATTAACTGCAACTCCGTCTTTTATTTCTGCGCTGCATGCGTAATTGATCATATCCGCCAGTTCTTTATCCGTGTAAATCAAATACATTAATTGCAAAGCTTTTTCTTTGTTTTTGGAAGAATTTAAAATCCCCAAAGATGAATCGGCACTGTTGCACATACACTTTTGCATAATACATTTTTTACTGCTTCCGAAATCTACAAACGGTATTTGTCCTATTACAGAAACATAGGTTTCTTTTTCATGTTCCGATAAACTTTCATATTTGTCATATATAATGCTTTTTCCATTCTCCTTCGCAATCTCTTCCCTTACCTTTAACAGTTCAGGGCATTTAAACGGATTTACGAATTTTTCTTCATCAATTTTAAACGGTGCTATAAGATAATGCGTAATATTAGCAAAGGAAAAAACATCATAATAAGATTTCATTATAAATAATTTATTCCTGCCATCAATAGGAGAAGTCTTGCATACCTGAAGCAAACCATTTAAAGTTTTATCCTCGATCTCCCTGTCTTCATACAAATAAGCATAGATACCGCTGTCACTAACGACGGTAACTGAAGGGAAACTGTAAATGGCATCTCCGCTCCGTACCATATTCCATTCATTTTCAGTAAATACCTGATATAATTTTTTCCCTTCTTCCGAGGCAAGATACCCACTGAAATCATAGAACAGGCCTGATGACACAAATTTAGTGCCGCCTATGCTGTCCATCCAAATCCCGGTAGTTGCAATATCATAGTCCGTTTTACCTGAAAAGGCATCTAAAATCCCGCTGCTTTCAGAATATTCCACATTATAGAAAAAAACATTCACATCCAGACCATCATCGTGGATTTTTTTATTTATTTTTTCCTGGTTTTCATTAAGCTCAAGACAAGATCCTCCGACGGCAAATTTGATCAAAACATTGTTCTCATCCGGTGTCGGAGTAATTTCTTTTTCCGGCTCCGGTTCAACAACTGTTACCTCCGGAGTAAATGGCGTCGGAGACGGGCTTGAATCCGGTGTCGGAGACGAACTTGAATCCGACGCCTCTGAATAACCCTCATCTCCCGAAGATTTTTTAGACTCATCCGTACTGTCTGTCTTTGAAGAACAGGCAACAATAAACAGAGCTATTATTATAATTATCCCGGCAATCCGTATTTTTTTCATGGCTTCTTTCCTACCTTGTTTTCTTCCATTCCTCAAACTGTTTGTTGAGTTTTTCAATTACAAGATCAAACTGTCTGTTCTCTTCTTCCGTCAAACAGGCGGAAAGATAATTGGAATTCGCATTAACATTAATCATGGCCAGCTCATTTCCGGCTTTGTTCAATATTTTTCTTTCTTCATCATCAAGCTCGGGAATAAATGTACAATAATCCCAGCATGCGTCTTTTTCCCATTCCTTAATCGCAACACGTCTGTCATCTGTATTCTGTGATTTCACCGGAGATGCAAAAGCTCCTATTCCCCAAAGATCTCCCCTCATATCCCATTCAAAATTGCTTACTTTTCCATTCTCATATTCGGCCTTACATTCATAAACAAGCATGTCGGCAAGCTTTTTGTCGGTATATATCAGATACATCAGCTCCAGAGCTTTTTCTTTATTTTCAGAACCGTTTACAACCCCAAAAGACGCCCCGTTACTGTGAGACAAACAATATGGCAAAAGCGAAGTCTTGTTTGACTTCATTTCATCAGGCACATATGCTTCAGGCATGACAGCAGCATAAATATCTGTATATTTGAAGAATTTATCGTTACTGTCGTATATGATTCTTTTCTCATTTTCTTCAACAATTGTATTAATGATTTTTATAAGATCCGGATCGGTAAAAGGATTCACAAATTTTTCTTCGGCATATTTAAAAGGAGCACACGTGGTTCTTGATATGCCCGCAAGAGATAATATCCCATAATCTTCCCTTGCAATAAATAGTTTGTTTTTACCCGTAACATCAGATTCGTCGCAAAGCTTTAAAAGACTGTCTATATCGGCATTAACATCTTTTTCTTCGCAAAGATAAACGTTTGGGCAGTAAGGATCCACTAACGTATAAGCCGGAAAGTCAAAGATTTTTCCGTTTATTTCGACCGCATTCCATTCATTTTCACTGAATATTTCTTTTAGTTTTTTTCCTTCTTCAGAATTCAGATATTCATTAATATTATAAAAATAACCTGATGATACGAATTCAGCATCGGCAATGTGATCCGGCCAAATTCCTGTGGATGCTATATCATACGGCTTCCCATTCTGTTCTTCAAATGCTTTATATTCGTTCGCAAGTCCGTCCGGCTTAAGTGCATCAACCTCATAAAAGAAAACATTAACGTCAAGACCGTCTTCATGAATTCTGTCATTGATCATTTTTTGATTTCTGTTCAGTTTATCTACGCTTCCGCAGACAGCAAAAGAAATCAAGGTATTATCCCCTGCCGGAGCAGGGGTAATTACCTCAATTTCTCCCGGAGTATCTGTAGGCTCTTCCGGACCTACGGACGAAGCTATATCAATTGATGAGTCTGTTACATCTGAAGATGAGCCTTCAGAATTCTTTGCTGACGATTGTTTTGTGTCACGCGAGCAGGCATTTACAAAGCAGATGGCAACCAGTGTCAATATCAATAATATTCGTCTCATTTTATTCATCTCCTACCACGAGCAATGAGTATATCTGAGTGTATAAGCAGTTCCATTATTGCATGAAACATTTCTGTTTCTTAGCTTTGCAATTGCTTCAGGTTCTTTAGGCTGAAAATAACCTTTTTGAGAAACTGATGATGTAGACGAGCTTGCCTTCACCATAGATTTTTTCAAAAGAACAGATGCAGCTATTTTTTTAATCAAAGCCTTGTCCTCCTAAGAAAATTGTAAAACCCATGTTAAACAACCACACCGGTTTCCATCTCATATGATATCACAAACATATCAACAATTTCAATATCGCCGACACAATCGGTACAATAACGACACAATCGGTACTTTTTCCTAATTTACTGACAACCACACTTCAGCAACAAACCAGCCATTTTTTTCAGAAATAGTTAAATTGCCTCCTTGCGCGTTTACAATCTTTTTTACACTCTTAATTCCAAATCCGTGATTTTCTTTATCACTTTTTGTAGTTTGCAGCTCACTGTTATTATCAAAAACACTTTCTTCTATTCGGTTTTCAATCAGTATTTTTATATATTTCATCTCAGATTTCATTTCAATGATAACAGCCTTATCGTCGAGTTTTATTTCTTTTTCATATGCATTCTTCAACAGATTTAAAAGAATGGAACATATGGTCTTTTCATTTTCTTTTGCCGCGTTAAGCTTCTCAATAGAATATTGAACATCAGCTCCGATCTGATATAAACGTCTTATATAATAATTCAGTACTGCATTTACAGATGCACTTCCGGAATCGAAGGACAAAACCCTGCTGAAACTATCTTCCGCGTCTTCTATTATGTCAGTCAGTTTTTCTACAGCTTCTTCGGGTTTCCCGTTATTTATCAACTCTTTGATAAGAATATATTCATTTCTGATTTCATGCTTCAGACCCCTTATTTCTTCAAGGTTTTTTTCATTTTCATTAACGGACGCAACCTCTCTGTCCATCTGATCTATAAAGGCTGTTAATCTGGTGTTTTCTCTTTCGTTTTTCAATATTTTTAAAAATATCCAGAACACCACCATACTCTCAATCATGGAAAGTACCATTGCAATTATAAATACTATATTTTTATTACTTTCATTTTCGATTCTATAATATGTCGTCATTAAATGTGTAATAATTGCAGAGAATAAAAGCATGAATGAAAGCGGTACCCATATATTCTTTTCCGCTTCTTTTATCATTCTATGCACCAGCAAAATGACTATAATTGAAAGTCCAAGTTGGCAAAACTTTGCAAAAGAAAGCGCGATAATACGTACACTGCTTCCGTTATGCTCCAATGTATTTCCGATACTCGTTTTCAAAAAAGCAGGTACAAGAGTAGCAGTCAGCATACCGGAAATACTGGTAATCATATCTCCCAATACACAAAAGACTACTCTTTGAAAAAAAGCTCCTTCACATAACAATGATGAAATAATCAATAATCTTAGTATTATCAAAACCCCATCAATATATGCCAGACTATATCGGTCCAAAAAGCAATATGAAGAAACCGTATAGAATAACAAACAAATTATAAGCTTAAGGAGCCATGACAAGTTTTTTTCCTTTTTAGGTAAACCAAAGCACAGAAAAAAAGTGTGTATTCCTCCTTCGATTAGATCTACAGTGATTTCCAACATATCCATTATCTTCTTCCCCCCAACCATGCGAAATATGTTTCACGAATTTCTCTTAAACGATTTCTTGTCATAGGAAGTTTTGTTTTCATATCAATCAAAAGAGCCTCTCCCCCTTCGATACTGAATATATACCTGTAGTTTGCCAGATATTGTTTATGAATTCTTATGAAGCCTTTATCCTCAAGCATTTTATCCAATTTCTTTATTGAAAATTTAATCCTTGCTGTTTTTCCATCGGCATAATAAACATTAAGATATCTGCTTTCAGATTCGAAGTACATAATAGCCGAAGGACTGAATTCAAATTTCTCTGTTCCCTCTCCAATAGTAAGCTGTACACATATTTCCCTATACTTTTTAATTATTCTTTGGCATGTCTGCCTGACATCCGAATCAATATTTGTTTTTCTGATGAAGCCTATCGGTCCAACATCAAAACTTTCAAAAACACACTCATCATGTGAGCTGAAAAAAGCAATCAAAAGATCATATGATGTTGCTCTCAGAGTCTTGGCAGCTATTCTTCCATCCAGATCAGGCATGCTGATGTCAAGAACTATTACATCAAAGCCTCTTTTCTTCTGTGCTTCAACAAGTTCATTTCCCTTGTTAAATTCATAGATTTCCAATTCCTCATCAAGACTTTTTGATAATATTCCGCATATGCGTTCTTTAATCGCTTCAATATAGATCTGCTCATCGTCACATATTGCTATTTTCATGGCAGCTCACCTCATTTTCACATCTTTACCACCCTGTCACAAAAGCTCTCTAAAAGCCCTGCGTCGTGAGAGATCAGAAGGTAGGTAAGATTCTGTTCTGTCTGCAATTTTGCAAGCAAAGTAAGGATTTTGTCCTGAATTGTTACGTCAAGTGCGGTTACCGGCTCGTCGAGTAGTACAATGTCCGGGCGCACCGCAAGTGCAATTGCAATTGCCGCACGCTGCCTCTGACCGCCCGAAAGCTCGCTTGGATAACGGTCAAAATATTCTTCGGAAAGCTCGGCATCGGCAAGAGCCTTCACCGCAGTTTTTCTGAGCTCGTCTTTTGTAATTGTCCTATCCTGTTTTCTCTTCGAATTAAGCTTAAGAACCTCCATCAGCATCTGCCCTATCCTCATCGAAGGATTTAGACTTGAATACGGATCCTGGAAAACCATGGAGAGCCTTCCGTTTACCTTTAATTCACCCGTGTATGGCAAAAGCCCTGAAATTGTTTTAAGCAGCGTAGATTTTCCACAGCCACTCTTGCCGCTGATACCGACTACTTCTCCTTTTTTCACGGCAAGGTCAAAGTCTTTAATAACCTTGTTTCCGGCACCCCGATGATTCTTGTAGCTGACGTTAATTTTTTTGGCTTCGATAATATTTTCCTGTTTTTCAAGCTCTTCGGGATTCTCCTCGTAGCCTTCCCATACATTCCTGTATTTTTTCTCGCTGCATGCCGCGATCAGTTCTTTTGTATATTCATTCTGAGGATTTGTAAGAACCTGCTCACTCTCTCCGATTTCTACCACCCTGCCGTTTTTCATCACGGCAATACGTGAGCAGAGCCTTTTTGTCAGCTCGATATCATGGGATATGAAAATCAGCGAGATATTCTTCTCTTTGTGAAGCTTTGAGAGCACTCCCATAATTTTTTCGGCTATCTGTGCATCTATCGCGGTTGTCGGCTCGTCAAGTATGATAAGCTTGGGCTCATTTATCAGTGCTGCCGCAATAAGCACACGCTGCCTCTGTCCGCCCGAAAGCTCGTGAGGATAAGACCTCATTACCTCTTCGGTTTTTCTGATGCCGGCCTCGGCAAAAACCTCGCGTATCTTTTCTTCGGCATCCGGCTTATGTTCTTTACCGGCTCTGCGTAAAAATATTTCTTTAAGGAATTCCGCGGTTTTCTTTGAGGGGTCGAGTGCCGTCATCGGCTCCTGAAACACCATTGCAATCTCGCTTCCGCGGAAATCGTCATATTCCTTTTCATTAAGCAGCTTTTCGCCGTCACGGGCGATTTCCCTGCCGTTAAAAACTATACTGTCGGCAATAAATTCACCTCTGCCGGAAAGCAGATTCATTATCGACAGCGAGCTCATGCTCTTGCCGCTGCCGCTTTCACCGACAATTCCAAGGGCTTCACCCTGATATACGGTAAAATCGACACCTTTTACAACCTCTTCGGGTTCCTCCACGTCCACGGCGGTGCGGAGGTTTTTTATTTCAAGCAAAGGGGTCTTTTTATCCTCAGATATCTGCGGTTTTCCGGCATTTACCCTATTTTCATCAGGCTCTTCGGACAGTCCAGCCGCAAGCTTGTCCTCCCTCTTTCTTTCAGCCAGATATTCCCTGAGCTTTCTGCTTTCAAACACAGTAAATTCCGAACGTACCGAATTCCCGATATTTTCCGAAATCAGCGCCGTTCCGAGCACAATAAGTATGATGCAGATTCCGGGGAAAACGCAGATCCAGCCGGCCTTAAAAATATAGGTCTGGCCCTCACTCATCATACGCCCGAGGCTGGGTGTAGGAGGCTGAACACCGAGGCCTAAGTAGCTAAGACCCGACTCGGCAAGTATTGCATTGTTTATTCCGATTGCAATTGCAGAAAATAAAGACTGTTTTGTGTTTGGCAGGATGTGCCTGAACATGATACGCGCGGCCGAAGCCCCGTGCAGCTTGATGTTTTTGACATAGTCCTTTTCTTTTTCCCTGAGGTATTCGCTTCGCATTACCCTTGCAAAGCTCGGAATGAAAAGGACGCCGAGAACAAGTATGACATTTAAAGTTCCGGTTCCGAAAACCGCAACGCAGACCATCGCAAGAAGTATGCTCGGAAAACTGGCAAGACCGTCGTTTAGTCGCATGATGATTTCATCGACAATTCCGCCGAAATAGCCTGTAAGCGCACCGATAAGAGTGCCGAAAAAGGCACCGATGCCGACGATTCCCACTGCCGCAAGTATGGTGGTTCTGATGCCGACCATGACCCTTGAAAGTACATCACGTCCTAGATTGTCCGTTCCGAAAATATGAGAAAGACGCGGGCTCAAAAGCCTCGCATCAGAGGATATGGAATTAATGCCGTAAGGAGTCCAAAAGACACTTAAAAGGGCGCAGAAAACCATCAGGACCAGTAATCCCGCGCCGACTTTAAATCCTTTGTTCTGCCTGAAATTCTTCATTGCCTTACACTTCCGTCTGTTTATCATCCTTTGTCTTTTTTCCGCCGCTCACCCTTACCGTCGGGTCAAACAGGCGGTAAAGCATATCTACAGTAAAATTTATCAGTACGACGGCAGTGCCGATGTAGAGCACTATTGCCTGGGTAACATTGTAGTCTCTTGCCGTCACGCTGTGTACAAGAAGCTTTCCGAGTCCCGGGATTCCGAAAACCTGCTCGACTATCACCGAACCCGCAAGCACCTCGGCCGCAACAAGACCGATGAAGGTGATCGTCGGCAGCATGGCATTTTTAAGAGCATGATGCACAAGCACCCTCTTTTTCGATAAACCGGCAGCACGGAGGGTCCTCACATAATCCTTCCTGAGCTCACGGATTATGTTTGAGCGCAGAAAGACAAGAGTCTGGGTGCCTTTAGGTATCGCTATCGCGAGTGCAGGAAAAATCATAAAGCCAAGGAAACCTGCAAAATCCTCGCCGGGAGATACATAGCCGCCGACAGAAAAGATTTTCAGCCCGAAGCCGAAGACCAGTATGATGATAAGTCCGAGGAAAAATGCCGGGACAGCCATCATGACACGCGACAAAAGCATTATCAGCCGGTCGAACACGCCGTTTTCCTTTATCATCATCAAAACGGCAAGAGGTATAAAGATTATCACTATAAGAAGCAATGCAATAAAAGACAAAAGCATTGTGACCGGAAGTTTTTCGCTCATCAGCTCGGAAACCGGTTTTGAATAGTATGAGGATTTTCCGAAATCACCTTTAAAAACACCGCCGAGCCACTTTACATAACGCACGGCAACATTTTCATTAAGCCCCATCTCCTCACGGAGAGCCTCAAGCTGCTCCGGGCTTGCCTCGGTGCCCAGCTTTATTGCGGCTGCATCGCCCGGAATTACCGAAAACGCAAAAAAGGAGAGCATGGTCACGAGAAGTAAAGTTGCAATTAACGCAATGATTTTCTTTACGTAGTACATGATCTTAAGTCTCCTTTTTTGCCTAAGAAGCCAGCACTGCTGACAGATTTTAAATTTTGATTATTTCTCCACGCTCAGCTTCGAAAGATCCTGAACGTAGATGGGATAGAAGGTATAACCCTTGATCTCCTTTTTGACAGCAACCATGATAGACGGGCTCATCAGCCATACTGACGCAGCATTGTCGGTAAGCACGGTCTGTGCCTCCTTATAATACTTTGTCTTTTCAGCCTGGTCGGTAGCCGCCATGGCCTTTTCATAAAGCTCGTTGAACTCTTTATTGTTGAAGTTCACGAAATTGCTCTTGTGTCCTTCATAGAAATAACGGAGCACGTCTCCGGGTGCCATAGTCGCATCAAGCGCGATAACGGTTGCCTGGTACTTTCTGCCCTGGTATACATCCGAAAGCCAGGTCGGCCAGTCCACCTGCTTGATCGTCGCCTTAACGCCTGCTTTTCCAAGCTGGTCAACAAGGATTTCGGCAATGCTGATGTGAAGCTGGTAGTTGTTCGGAATGGTGATCTCAAGTTCGAGATTATCCTGTCCGGCTTCCTTAAGCAGAGCCTTTGCCTTCTCAACATCATGCTTATAGTACCCTTCAGTATCGGAATTATAGTATTCCTTGAACGAAGGGAACATTCCGGTCTTTAAAACGTGAGAAACACCGCCGGTAACAATCTTGTCGATTTCCTCGTAGTCAACAGCATATGAAAGAGCCTGACGCACCTTTACGTCCTTGAGCGGACCGTATTCATTGTTAAGGTAAAGTCCCTCTGCGAGCGACTGCTGTCCGACTTCGATTGTAAATTCATCGCCGAGCTGCTCTGTCTGGTCAAACGAAAGATAGGGGAAAATATCCACCTTTCCGGCCTTAAGCTCCATGAAAGCATCGTCGACGCTCTTATAGATCTTGAAGGTTGCCGACCTGAGAGCCGGCTTTTTGCCATAGTAATCATCGTTTCTCTCAAGCTCGATCTTTTCGTTTGCCGAGTATGAAACAAGCTTGAAGGGTCCGCAGCCTACAGGCTTTGTTGCCTGGTCCTTATAGTCTGCGGGTATGATCGCAGCGTCAAAGTAGTAGATAAGCTCGGTATTCGGTTCCGAAAGCTTTACAACTATCTGTGAATCATTGTCTCCGGCCTGTGAAATGTCTTCTATAACAGAAAAAGCAGAGACAACTTTGATGTCATTTTCATCAAGCTTCCCTGCCACACGTTTAAGCGAGTAGATTACATCCTCGGGCTTTACCTCATTTCCGTTGTGGTATTTTACGCCCGGGCGAAGTGTAAAAGTATAGGTCTTTGCATCTTCCGAGATCTCGTATTTCTCTGCTACTGCAGGCTGCATGATTCCGTTTTCATCAGCCTTTACGAGTCCGTCGAAAATGTTGTACAATACTTCACGTGTTCCTGCCGCTACCGCTTTGTGTGGGTCAAGACTGTCCATATCGTTTGTTATTCCGACAATCACCGTATCACCGGAGGTTTCTCCTTTCTTTGTACCGTTTCCGCAGGCGCAGAATACAGCCAGAATCGAAAGTGTAAGGAATGCAAAAACTAAAGTCTTTTTCATTCTCTCTTCCTCCATACAGTATTTAATTTTTGCCCGGTTTTCTCCCAGGCAGCTTTAATTATAATTGTTATTTGGATTTTGTCAAGATGGTAAAGTTTAAAATATGTTTAACGGTAAATCATATTGCTAGCTCGTAAACGACCTGTACAGTGCCACATGATCGTAGATCGCGCGCCATGCATTGGGTGCCATTCCCGTAACGCATACATAATTCTTTCCGCTGTCACTGACCATATAGCTCACGGCGCAGTTTCGCGACTGGTTGACAAAACCGGTCTTGGCGCCGATGACAGTTCCGTTGGTTTCCTTGTCTTCTATTCTTCTGATAAACCAGTTGCTTATCTCTAGCGGTTTTATATTCTCATCATTTTCGACATATACGGTCGTAGTGTAGATCCTGGTCTTGAGCACATCGCGGAGGAATTCATTCTGCATGGCGGCGCACATTATAATGCCTATGTCCTTTACGGTGCAATGAAGGTTTTCATCGAAAATCCCTACGGGATTTGTGAAATGAGCTGTTTCGGAGAGACCTAGTTCCTCAACCTTTTTATTCATCTGCTCAACAAAAGCATCAACGCTTCCGCAGCAGTATTTTGCAAGCTCCAAGGCCGCATCTCCGCCCGAGCATACAATTGTTCCGTAGAACAGGTCCTTTATGCATACCTCCTGATCCAGCACAAAACCGACCCTGCTGCAGTCATGCTTATAAACATAAGTAAGGGTTTCCTGACAGACCTTCACAGTCTTGTCAAAGTCTTCCTCTTTAACGAAATCCATTGCCGTAAGCACAGTAAGCACCTTGGTCATGGATGCGGGATATGCCACCTTGTCAGCATCGCGTTCGATAAGTATCTCACCTGTATCGGCATCGGCAAGAACAAGATAGCTCGACTCGATCATCTTTGTCTTTGCAATGTCTTCGCCCTCGGTGTAGGGTTTTGCGGCATTTGCCGCAGGTACAAGCTCAACCGGATCGAAGCGGTGGTCTCCGTCAACCGCAGAAGCCAGTTCCACTGTCTTTTCCGTTTTAGTAAATTCTGTGATTTTAAATTTTGGGGTTGGGGTTGGGGTTGGACTTGGAGTCGGAGTATCGCTGGGCTTTATGGTGATTGTCGGAACCGGCGTCGTTGAATCCTTTGAAATTACTCTGTCGGCATCCGATATGCTTGCGATTTTGTCATTATTGTTATCCTTATCATTTCCGTGCCTTTCTTTGATCGACAACACAACGAGAACTGCCAGGAGCGCAACAACAAGAGCAAGAAGAATCTTGATCCTTCTTGCGTAGTTTTTCTTTTTATGTGCACTCCTCGCTCTCAGACTTCTTTCTCGATAAGATAACTCCACGGACTCATCGGTAATATTTTTGATTTCTTCTGTCTCTTTATCACTCATATTTTTCTTTTATAAACCTTTGGATATCATGAACCTGATTCATAATAGGATTTCCCCATTACATATTGTATCGATCTCCAGTACTTTGACAGTTCTCCCTTATGCTGATTGGTTCTTACAAAAACAAGTACCAGAGAATCGGCATATCTTGAGCCTTCCGGGATGCAATCCGCAAATACAGTATATTTAAGCTTGATTCCGCACATAACGGTTTCAGCACTGTCTTTACCGTCTGAGTCTTTAGTATCATAGGTCATAGAAACCCTGGCTTCCTCCGGTACCAGTTCAAGAACCTCATCTACTTCGTCAAGTCCTATAAAATGACCTGACACATCCTCAAGATCCTTTTCTGTACCTATGATCACATCGAGAGTACCTGCCATCAATTCTGTCATGAATTCTGCCATTCCGGCATTAGCAGTTTTTCCGAGACCGATTTCAAGCTCAACCCTATCATTTTTTTCAAGTTCAAAAACCTTTTCCAGTTCGTCAATATGCTCCTGAACCTTGTCAGCCTCAAGATACTTAGTGCTCATCACGGCGACGGTATATTGAATATGCTGCTGGTCCCTGAACATTGAACGCACAAAGAAAAATACCGCAATGATCACCACTATTCCTATAAGTATCGGAATCAGAAGATAATCCTTGAAGTATTTCAGCTTTTCTTTTCCCTTAAGATTGCTCCAATTATTTTTTACACTTTCGGAAGAGTCTCTCTCTTCCTTCTTTTGGTAGATAGAGGCATCATCCGAAAGTGTAGTCTTTTTGTTTTCAATATTCTGTGCCATATCAGTCCTTAGCGGCGATCTTTCCCTGTGCGGTAAGAAGCTCGGCGATCAGAACAGCGCCGCCGGCCGCACCTCTCTTTGTATTATGGGAAAGTCCCACAAACTTCCAGTCATAGATGCTGTCTTCGCGGAGACGTCCCGCACATACTCCCATTCCTTTTTCGGTATCACGGTCAAGCGCTGCCTGAGGACGGTCATTTTCCTCAAAGTATGTAATGAACTGCTCAGGTGCCGAAGGAAGCTTAAGCTCCTGGGGAAGTCCCTTGAAATTCTTCCATCTGTCAAGGATTTCCTCTTTGGTAGGCTTCTTTTTGAACTTAACGAAAACGGATGCCGTATGTCCGTCTGAAACGGGCACACGCAGGCACTGACATGTGATCACAGGGCTTGTTGCCTTAACGATCTGACCGTTTTCTACCTTTCCCCAGAGACGCAGAGGCTCCTGCTCACTCTTTTCCTCTTCACCGCCGATGTAGGGAATTACATTGTCAAGAATCTCGGGCCAGTCCTTGAAGGTCTTGCCTGCTCCCGAAATTGCCTGATA
>DFFN01000077.1 GCA_002369525.1 Lachnoclostridium sp. UBA3775
CACCGATATGCATGAGCCTCCACTGGTCAAGCTTGTAATCTTCCTTTTTAAGCTCTCCGCTTTCAAGCTTGTCAAGTATATCCTGTGCCCAGGGCACAAGCAGCCACACTATCGTGCATTTTTCGTTTGAAACCGCATCAAGTATCATCTTGGGCTTGATACCTTTAAGAATTACTGCTTTTCCGCCGCTTATCAGCGATCCGAACCAGTGCATTTTTGCGCCGGTGTGGTAAAGCGGAGGTATGCAGAGGAAAACGTCATCCTTTGTCTGCCCGTGATGTGCCTGCTCAGTCTCTGCGGCACAGACAAGCGACAAATGCTTATGAAGTATTGCTTTGGGAAAACCTGTTGTACCTGACGAGAAATAGATTGCTGCATAATCGTCATCAGTAAGCGGGACTCCGGGCTCCTTGCTTGTACAGAAGGCAATGAATTTCTCATAGCTTTCCGCAAACCTGGGAACGTCTTCTCCTACATAGAAAAGATGCTTAACCCTTCCGATTTTATTTACTATCGACTCAATGCGGCCGGTGAACTCAGGTCCGAAAACAAGTACATCAACTTCCGCAAGATCGATACAGTATTTGATCTCGTTTGCATCAAAACGGAAGTTCATCGGTACTGCGATCGCACCGGACTTTAATATGCCGAAGTAGATAGGAAGCCACTCAAGACAGTTCATAAGAAGTATTGCAACCTTGTCGCCCTTTCCTATTCCTCTTGAAAGAAGAAGGTTGGCAAAACGGTTTGATTTACGGTTGAAATCCTCCCATGTCATCATACGGCGGTAGGACACTCCTCTTTCACTCTCAACAAGGTCGTTCTCACTCCATGTATGAGGCTTTTCTTCCGCATCCGGATTTATTTCTACCAGACATACGTCGTTGGGATATTTTGCTGCATTGTCGATCAGATATTGCGTTATCGGCATGATGTTTCCTCCGTGTTAATAACTATTATTCCTTATTTAATATTAAGTTTGGTTTATCGCTTTAACAGTTTTATAAGTCACTGCTTTAACGCACTAAAGCGCACCTCTAATATAATAACACGCCTGCACGGAAAATGCAAGCGTGTTTTTATCATATTTTACTCATTTTATGTTCAGCAACAATTTTACCGTTGTCCATTTCATATACTACATCACATAAGATTTCAATATCCGCAGGATTATGACTTGCAAGAATGATCAATCTTTCCTGGGTCTTTAGTCTCAAAAGTAATTCTCTCATATCATTTACGCCATTCTTATCAAGACCATTCATCGGCTCATCAAGTATGAGATTTTTAGGTTCTTCCATCAAAGCCTGTGCAAGACCTAATCTCTGACGCATGCCTAGACTATATTTTTTTACCGACAATTTTAAATATGGATCCAGACCACAATTTTTCATGGTTTCACGTATTTTATTCTTATCAATTATCCCTTTAATTTCAGAAAGAATCTTAAGATTCCTATAACCCGAATAATATGGAATAAATCCAGGATTTTCTATGATCACCCCTGCATTTTCAAGATAATCACAATCTTTTCTGATTTCTTTCCCGTCAGCCACTATTTTTCCTACTGTCGGCTTTACAAAACCACAGATGCACTTCATCAGCATAGTTTTTCCGCAACCGTTGTTTCCTACAAAACCATATATTTGTCCTTCTTCAAGTTTCATATTAATGTTGTCAAGAATAGTTTTATTTTTAATAACAAGCTTCAGATCTTCAATTATTACCATGATTAATCCCTTTCAAAACAATTGTTTTTTCTTTCTCACAAGAAAACACATAATCACAAGAAGCAGGTACATTATTACAAGATACAGAATCGAACTAGTTAACGGAAATATCTCTTTACTTACATATTCCTCAAAATGTATGGCCGGTATTGTGTGCGACATAGGGAAAAGCCATTTCAGTTTTGTATCAAACGAAAGCAATATACAGCCGGTTCCGATTATTAATATATTTACTATAATCCCTATATTTTTCTTATTGATCAAATAAAAAAACAGCTGAATAGTTGAAAGAATTAAAAAATAAAAAAACACACAAACCGCAGATACCCAAAAAGCCTTTCCCAGTTTCAGTTGATTATATAATCTTCCGGGAACCAGATCAACCACATAGTCCCTGGATTTCTCCGGAAATACTGTTATATAGTGTGTTGTTGCATAACTGAAATTGTTGTTTAATTCCCCGTGTGACCCTATCATAATAATTGGAACCAACAAATTAAATACAATCATCATAGCTGAAATAAAAAACTCGAAAAGTAATTGTCCTATAATCCATGATGACCTTTTACATCTGAGCTGATAAAATACTCCCATTCCATCATCCTTCGGAAAATCCGAAATAATAACAAGGAAAGTCAGTGGCATTACCATAAAAACAAATGAACTATTATTTAAACTGCAAAATATCTCAGCCCAGGAGATTTTTGAGTTCATCAAGTCAGAACAGGCAATCAAGGGATCTATTACCATCCTTTTTACAAATATCAGGTATATTCCAAGAATAAATAATTTAGTGCTTCTTAGAATCATTCCGACTTCAGTAACAGACATCACAAGAAGCATTCTTATCTTACGAATAATCACCACTATCTCTCCTCGTCTTTATATTTATTATCATAATTACGATTGCGATCAGATAAACAAGAACAAACAATGCACAAGTACACCACCAATTTTTATTATTTCTCAATGTAAGAAGTGATTTCATATTAAATATTTCAATCTTCTCAAAAAATTTATGATTTTGTGAACCGAGGGCCTTCTTTTGCATTTTGGTTATTGTCATATCATAAAGATAATTGATCATAATCGGGAAAGTCAGCAAAATATATTTATCATTAAAAACAGACATCACAAGAAATGTTAATGCACCACAATACATACCATATAAAAATGCGCCAAGTAAACGAAGCACATAATAACTGCTTATAGTTCCATAGAGCATCTTAATATTAGCATCATTCAAATAACGGCTAATAGGTTGTAACGACATTTTACAAATCAGTGCAAATATTGCATATGAAAGAACACATACAGTTCCGGAATATAGTGCACATGATACTGCTTTAAGTATTACATATGAAATGTTTTTTTCTCTCATCAAAACATTTCTGATGTAACCCGACTCCCTTTCAGAATGAAACGCAATTATAAAACCAATGCATGAAAAAATCGGCACAAAGACAAACACCCAGTTACTGAATGCCACATCAAAAATATACAGAGAACTGGTTCTGTTTGTTCTGTAAATATCTTTACACCCAAGCAGAAGCAGTTCTCCGATAGAATGACTTTTTAAATCATTATCAATATATGCCTCGCCTGTCATAAAAAGGATAAGCATACACAGTACTGATATAAAAATATATTTTAAACCAAATGTTAATTTTAATTCTTTTTTTATTTTACTCATTGTAAATATACTACTGTTTAAAACCATCCCAACTGTCGGGTTTCCTGAAAGTGTAATAATACAACTCACCGGTCAAGGCATCGATATATAACCTTATTCCTTTCCCGTCGTTAATCACTTCTCCAAAAAAGCCCCAGCAGGGACATACATACCTCCCGACAGAATCATCGGTATCTGACATTTGAACAGGCAGATAACAGAACTCTACAGTATCAATCCTGACATTAAGTTCCCGAGCTATTTTCTGTTCCAGAATTTCTGCTGCCGTCTTAACATCTATCATTTGATCTACATCTTCTGTTAGTTTTACTATTGGTTGTGCCTCATTGTAACCGCAAAAAGCATTAACTGAATCTCCCGTAATTGTAAATGCCGCCTTAATATCCTCATCCAATTGAAGTGGTTGATAAAAATGTCTGTTTCCTGTATCTGCATAGGCAAAAGGAACATCATTGTAGATACGTCTTAGCTTAAATTCATAACCACATATATCTCTCATTTTAAAGACAATTACATATGGAATATCAACTGTTATTCCTTCTTCCGGGGAATATGGAGTTCCTTTCATGAAATAATCTTTAACCATCTCTGCAGCATCACAGACCTTTACTTCTCCGTTTAGAAGTTTATATGTTTTATCTTTCATTGACGAATAAGGACCACTATCAACTATGTCACCTGACCAGACTCCATATGCATCCGGTCCTGCAAGTTTTTCGCTCTGTGAATAATCAACCATGACTCCGTCGCTGAATGAATAGTATCCGTTTATCCCATATCCCAAATAGAACTCATGAGTATCAATAAAAAACCCCCAACCGCCATCGGTAAACTTTCCCCTGTTTTCAAAAACACTCGGGTAAAAATATGGGTAATCATCGGGATTTTCAATTCGCGGAAATTGATTGCTGGCATCCCTTAATTCTCGTTTAATATCAAGTACATTATCAAGATTGTATCTTTTTAATATCTTTTCAAACTCTTCAACAACTTCATCTTCACTCGGTTTCGTCCTTTTAGTTAAACCCAATAGATTGATACTGTTTATTTTGTCGATAGGTTTAAATTCACAATTTGAAAAATCTATTTTGGACGAAGTATTTTCAGCAAGTTTTTTTACCTGTGCTTCATAATCATTTTTGCAGGACTGAATAGGTTTCAGTTCCGAGGATACTTTTTTAATGTAATCCTCGGTGGAGAAACCTTCGAGCCTGTTTTCTGTGGCAGTAACAACCGTAGAAGAATTGCTCTCAGATGAGCTATCTTTTCCGTTTTTAGAACACGAAGCTAATGGAACAGTTACCATAAGGCATAAAACAATCAATAAGATAACTTTGTTTTTTCTCATGGATGTGTTCCTCCTTGTTTAATATTTTCTACTAATATATACGTTCCTACTGCTCTTCTGTGACAATCTTTTTTACTTTATATTCATATTTTTTTCCTTCATGCTCGATGATAACTCCTTCAATGCTTTCCGGATCAAATGCTTTTACAGTTTTATTATTAAATATTTGATCTTCATAAGGAAATACCCCGCAGGCAAACAAATAATTACAAAATTCATTCTGTTCACAAGGATGTGATGCTCCCGGGCCCCAAAGGTCGTTCTTATCTGCCTTCATTATTCCCTTTTCAGTTATAATACTAATAGAATAGCCTCTATAATCATTTTTGTTACTACTTCCATATACTAAATATGTTAAACCGGAAACAAAAATATATTTAGCACTAAATGGAACATTCTCATCGGATAATAGTTCATATCTGACAAAAGGCATTATAGCATCAACTTTTATCTCGGATTCCTTTGATAGCGCACAGGCGTTATCATCACATAATTCATAATTAAGTCTGACTTTTCCGGACTGATAATCAAAACCACTTATCTTATATGAAGAGCAGAAGTAATACTCTTCATCATTACATAATTCATACATTATTTTAGGATTCGAAATTGAATAATTCACACCATAATCAACGGTTTTATTTCCTATAAAAATAGGATGAATACTAAAAACCATATGGTCAGCATATTCATTCAATGCACAGATTTCATTCATCCATTTTTTACCTATTTCATCAAATACAGTATATTTCACAATATAATATCCATATACACCATCTGTCAGAAACTCCATTAATTCGAAGCCAATATGTTCATTTTTGTCTTTTATGACATTACTGATAACCTTTTCAGAAAGATCTTTATCATCATAATTTACCTGTTCATTATTTTTATTAAAATATCCAAAAAAGTTGTTCTTAAACTTTTTCGCAGCTGCATTTAGTTGTTTATAGTTTACGGCAACAATAATGAATACCAGCATTATTGCAAATATTATTTTTGACTTTTTTATTAATTTCTGATATATTTTTTCTTTTCCAAATCCATCATCAAGGATTTTTTTTACAGAATTCTTATAGCTTTTTTTATCCGGGTATCTAACGCTCATCTTTAAATTCCTCTCTTATTTTATCTATTATTCTTTGATATTTTTTTCTTGCATTATCCTCATTTATCCCAAGAACGTCTGCAATTTCTGAATATGCTATATTATTATAAAGACGCATTCTGAAAATTTTCTCACTTACTTCATCTTGTTCTGAAACAAATGCATCTATTGCATTAAGCAAAGCCCGATCTTCCATCTGCTTTATATGGTCAATTTCTGTAGGAATCTCAATTTCATCAATATCAACAAATAACACTTTATTCTTTCTTCTGAAATCTATAAGCAGATTTGTCGCTATATGGTATAGCCAGGTTCTTAATCCTGACTTTGAATCATCATAATTATCAACGGATTTCCAGAAATTACCAAAAACATCCTGTGTTATATCCATTGAATCATCTATATTTCCAATCTGCCTATAAACATATGAATAGATTTCCTTGTAATATTTAGTTATTATCTTTTCCGCATAGAATCTTTGTTTCCATGTTTTAAGACCTTCTATCCACTTTTTCTCATTATCCATTAATCACACCTGTTCTTCATTATTTATTTGATTTATTCTATATATACGAAGCGACATCGATTTTGTGACAAAAAAAACATATGAACACAAAAAAATCCATATGTTTTCCAGTATCTATTAAATTTTTACGCCAGCAATGAGAACTCCGAAAAATCCACGACTCTTACACCAAGGTCTTCATAGAACTCCGGTTCATGGCAGACCATGATAACCGTGCCTTTATATGCTTTTATCGCTTCTTTAAGTGAAGCCTTGGCATCTACGTCAAGGTGGTTGGTCGGCTCGTCAAGTATCAGTACATTCGAAGGCTTCTGCATCAGCTTGCAAAGCCTTACCTTTGCCTGTTCACCACCCGAAAGAACCTTTATCTTGCTTTCTATATGCTTGGTCGTCAGCCCGCATTTTGCAAGTGCAGAGCGGACTTCATACTGCGTATAGGACGGAAATTCGTTCCAGATTTCATCAATGCAGGTATTCTCTCCGTCTCCCGAAAGCTCCTGCTCGAAATAGCCGGGGCTTGTGTAGTCTCCGAGTCCTGCTTTGCCTGATATTGACGGGATTATTCCGAGTATGCTCTTTAAAAGGGTGGTCTTTCCGATGCCGTTTGCGCCCCTGATCAAAACCTTGTCACCATATTCGATGTGCAGCTTTATGGTTTTTGAAAGCGGTTTATCGTAGCCTATCACAAGATCTTCGGTGTCGACTACGACTCTCGAAGAAGCTCTGTCGTCCTTGAATTTAAACTCCGGCTTCGGTTTTTCTGCCGCAAGCTCGATAACATCCATCTTGTCGAGCTTTTTCTGCCTTGACATTGCCATATTCCTTGTGGCAACCCTTGCCTTGTTTCTTGCGACAAAATCCTTAAGCTCCTTTATCTCCTGCTGCTGTTTGTTATAGGCTGCAAGAGTCTGAGCCTTCTGCATCTCATGAACCTCGACAAAATGATCGTAATCCCCGACATAGCGTTCAAGCTTTTTGTTTTCCATGTTGTAGATTATGTTTACCACGCTGTTTAAAAACGGAACATCGTGCGAAATAAGAATGAAGGCGTTTTCATATTCGTTTAAATAACGCTTAAGCCACTCGATATGTTCCGTATCAAGGTAGTTTGTCGGCTCATCGAGCAGAAGGATTTCGGGCTTCGAAAGCAGAAGCTTTCCAAGAAGCAGTTTAGTACGGTATCCGCCCGAAAGCTCGGTAACATCCTTGTCAAGTCCGAGCTCGTAAAGTCCCAGAGCATGCGCAACTTCCTCAACCTTCGGGCTTATGTTGTAGAAATCATGCTGGTTAAGAAGCTCCGACAACATGCCGGCCTCCTCCATGGCCTGATTCATGGCATCCTCTTCCATATCGCCCATGGTCTCGTAAAGCCTGTTCATCTTCTCTTCAAGCTCGTAAAGCTCCGAAAAGGCATCCTCAAGCACGCTTCTTATTGTCATTCCGGGCTTGAGTACGGCATGCTGGTCAAGATATCCGGCTTTTACGTTTTTCGCCCACTCCACCTTGCCTTCATCAGGCATCAGGCTTCCCGTTATTATGTTAAAAAAGGTAGATTTTCCTTCACCGTTGGCTCCGACAAGACCGATATGCTCTCCTGCCAGAAGCCTGAAGGAAACATCCTCGAAAATAGCGCGGTCGCCGAAACCGTGTGAAAGATTTGTAACGTTTAATATGCTCATTTCTACCTCAATTCATCCGCATCATATTCTGTGAATGAACAGACCGCTGCGAAGCTTGGGCTCAAACCATGTTGACTTCGGGGGCATTAAAAGACCTGCGTCAGCTACCGCAAAAAGCTCGGTAATTGAGGTCGGATACATCGAAAATGCTAGCTTCATATCGCTTTCGCATCTTCTCGCAAGTTCTTTAAGACCCCTGATTCCGCCGACGAAATCAATTCTCTTGTCGGTCTTGGGATCCTTGATTCCAAGTACCGGTCCGAGCAGCTTGTCCTGAAGAATTGACACATCAAGGCTTGCTACGGGATCGTTTTTATCATACATACCGTCCTTTACATTAAGTCTGTACCATGTGCCGTCAAGCAGCATGCCGAATTCTCCCTTCTTAGTCGGGCGGAAATTGGAAGACTCGTTCCCGGCATCACCCTTTCCGGCTTCAGAAACATCGAAGCAGGCTAAAACCTTATCCATGAATTCACTTACGGTATTTCCGTTAAGGTCCTTGAGCACGCGATTATAGTCCATTATCATCAGCTCATCCTCGGCAAAAAGCACCGAAAGGAAGTAGTTGAATTCTTCGCTTCCGGTATAGCCGGGATTTTCTTCGCGTCTTTTAAGTCCGACCTTTACCGCACTTGCTGCCCTGTGATGTCCGTCGGCAATATATATGCTGTCCGTTTCGGCAAAATTCCTTCTTATTGTCTCAATATCGCCTGCATCGGCGATTCTCCAGACATTATGGGTGATTCCGTCATCGCTTGTAAAACCGTAAAGCTTCTCATTCTTCATCACCCTTCCGATAAGTTCGGAAAGCTCTTTTTTTGCTCTGTAAGCAAGGAAGATCGGACCTGTCTGGGCTGAACAGGTATCAACGTGGCGGATTCTGTCAAGCTCCTTGTCGGCTCTTGTATTTTCATGCTTTTTGATCACGCCGTTAACATAGTCGTCAATGGATGCGCAGGCAACGATGCCCTTCTGTGAACGTCCGTCCATGATAAGCTCGTAAATATAGTAGCACTCTGTTTCATCACTGACATAGGTACCGTCGGCAATTCTTGCCTCAAGAAGCTCCTTGGCTTTGGCGTAAACTTTGTCATCATAGGTATCGACATCGTCGGGAAGATTGCTCTCTGCCCTGTCGATATTAAGGAAGGACAGGGGATTTTTAAGAGCAACTGCCTTTGCCTCGGCTCTGTTATAAACATCGTAGGGAAGCGCTGCGACAAGGCTTGCAAGCTCCTTTGCCGGTCTTACGCATTTAAAGGGTTTGATATCAGACATGGTTTTCTCTCCTCTATTTTGATATATTTTTACTGTTTATATAATTTTTCATGACCCTGATGTAGATAAAGGAAAATACAGCGCTTAACATAAAGCAGAATAAAACTGTTCCCGTAACAGCCAGCATACCGCCGGTCGGAACAAGGAAATCAAATATTTTCCAGATCACCCAGAGCATCGTCAGGGTGCTCATCAAGCTTGCCATGAAAGCATATTTTCCCCTCAGGAAATATTTAAAGCAAAGCGCAAATGCAAGGAAACACAAAGAAACCGCCGCAGTGCTTAACATCATTGCTTCCAAAACGGCCATAAGTGCCGCAGCCGGTCCCGGAACATTTCCGAAGCTTTCCTTTAATTTATCAAACAGGCCCAACATGCCGTCCTTCTCGCCAAGCTTTTTTTCCGCAAGGATAAGCATGGCTCCGAAAAGTATCACATATTCCGCGACAAGGAAAATTCCCATCGCCCAGGACTGAACGATTTTAAGCAATAAAAAGCGGCCCGGCTCAAAAGAGTTTGCCGCAATTTTTTCCATATAAGCATCATCGCTCAGGTTTTTCCTGAGTATGTCGGCTCCGTGAACCGCATTATACACCACTGCGATAATCGTGGCATAAAAGAAAATATAAAGGGCCGAAACCGAAAAATTACCGTTGCCGGACAGAATCGCGGCAGCGGAAATAATCATAAGTGCCAGGCCTGCCATGACAAACATGGCAAAGCCCGGCAAAGTATATTTCAGGTCTTTTTTAATCAGAAACTTCAATCAGGCCTCCGTCATAAACTACAGTATGATAAGATCCTTCTGTACAAGCTTTTCTTTCTTAAGGTAACGCATGTTCTTTCCGAACGCAACCTGTATGATCTCCGAATCGGTGTTGTCGACTACACGTCCCTCACCGTAGATTTTGTGAACAAGTATGTCGTCTTCTCTGAGGGTTTCAAGGTAATCCCTGATATCCATTACTCCGGGATCCTCTTCCTCTTCTTCAAAGATTTCGGCAAAACGTGCGGCATCGGCCTTCGAGCCGCCCTTCTTTACAAAATCGGGAATTACTGTCTCAAGCTGCTTTATCTTGTCGTCTGCTTCCTTGATCTTGTCTTCAACGAAATCAGAACCGGACTTTGTCTCTTTTTTGTCCTCAGCTTCGGAGACTTCCGCTGACTCTTCGGAAATTTCTGTCTCTTCTGAGTTTTCTGTCTCTTCTGCTTCGATTTCTTCAGGCTCTTCGCTTTCTGCGTTTTCCGTTTCCGCCTCGTCCTTTACTTCAAGAACCTTTTCGTCTTCATTTTCAAGCTTATCTTTTCCAAGCTTGCTTTCAAGAGAAGCAATCAGCTCGGAAAGTGTTGCATCCTGAGCAAAATCCTTGGTCTTTCCGCCGGCCTTCTTTAAAGGCTGCTCGTCATCGAAAACGCCGCTCATGTCGATCTTGACATCATCCCCGCCGATTTCTTCGGCAAGATCCTTTTTATTGTTTCCGCCGAGACCGATGTGATCATAATAGTTTGATTTGGCTTCCGCATAATCCTCTTCGTTTTCTCCGTCAAGAGGCTCATACTGTGATTTACCGCTGTAACGTTCAATCTCGCGCTCGAGTCTTTCTTCATTCTTCTTAACCCAGATGGTGTAGATCAGCATGAAAATAACGATAACTATCACAAGTATGATGATCCACTTCCATGCGCCGAAACCGCCCGAGCTTCCGGATGATTCCTTTGCGCTTTCCTTTTCGTCTGTGGACGATTTTGTGGATTCATCGACTACGGATGTTACAACGGGCGCCTTTGTGGGCTCCGGAGTTACTTCCTGGGTCGGTTCAGCGGTGGGCTCGGGAGTCGGAGTGATCTCTGCACCCTTGTCTACTCTTCCGCTGTAAAGATAACCCTGATACTCAACGCCGTCAACGGTTACTGTTACCTTATACCATTTATCGCCGTCGGTATCGTTCTCTTCTCCTGTGATAAGGAGTGCCGTACCCTTTGCGACAACAATGTTGTTGATCTGCTGATGGTTCTTTGTTCCGGCGCCGTCATAAAGCTTTGCTCCCGCATCGCTGTTAACGGTTCCGTTATATACCTTGGGTTCATCTGCGCTTGCCACCGAAAGCATTAACATAAACAAAGCAATAAATACCAAGGGCAGCAATATTCTGAATTTTTTTGTCTGTGACTCTTTCATCTTTTCCTCCGTACTACATACGATCGGGTGCTTCAAACGCAAGCAGCTCGATTCCTTTTTCTAATATTCTTAACGTAAGGATCAGCAGAGCGATCCATGAGGCTTTCTTCTTTTCATTTTCCTCGGTGAGAATACGGTTGGCATGATAAAACGCGTTAAGCGCGTTCGCAAGCTCATAGATATACTGACATATCTTGTTGGGAGCAAGCTCATTTGCCGCAAGCTCTATCGCATCTGCAAAAGCGGATGCTTTAAGCCTCAGCTCCGTTTCCTCACTGCCGATTTCATACTCTTTTGAAATCCTTCCCTTTTTCTCTTCTTCCTTACATCTTGCAAGTATCGATTTGATCCTTACCATAGTGTAGAGAATATACGGCCCCGTATTTCCTTCAAATGAAGTGAAGCGGTCAATATCAAAGATATAATCCTTAGTCGGCTGGTTTGACAGGTCGCCGTATTTGATGGCTGCAAGCCCGACCATTCCGGCAATTTTCCCGATTTCCTCCTCGCTCATATCCCTGTCGGACATTTTGCGTTTAACCTCTTCTGTAACATCGTTTATGAGATACTCAAGTCTCATTACGCCGCCGCTTCTGGTTTTGAAAGCCTTTCCGTCCTTGCCGTTCATGGTTCCGAAACCGAGATG